>SKRJ01000191.1 GCA_007118555.1 Anaerolineae bacterium
GGGTGCCAAGAGTACCCATGACGATCTGTTACCCCCCTTGACGGTACGACGATGGACGCGTTCGATCTCGTCTGACGTGATGGCGGGCATTATACGAGATCGACGCCGACTTGCCCAGTGTCACCGGCACGTCTTGCGGTACCCGGCCTTGACCCGGGGCGCTCCCCTGGCCTACAATCCGGCCAGGTGAGATGGCTGGATGTCATGGCGCAAAGGAGGGTGGGGATGGCGCACCTGGACGCACAGATCCGGTACGAGCGGTCGGTGCCCCGGATCGACCGGGCGCAGGTCCTGGTCGTGGGCGGGGGCCCGGCGGGCATCGCGGCGGCCATCGCGGCGGCCCGTGCGGGCGCCGACACGGCCCTCGTCGAGCGCTATGGCGTCCTGGGGGGCGCCGCCACCGTGGGGCTGGTGGGCCCGTTCATGACCTCCTACAGCGACGACGGGACGACCCAGATCATCGGCGGCCTCTTTGACGAGCTGGTACGGCGCATGGTCGCCCTGGGGGGAGCGGTGCACCCCGCCGACGTGCGGGCCGGCAGCCCCGAGGCGGGGTTCTATGGCTTTGGGCACGACCATGTGACCCCCTTTGACCCCGAGGCCCTCAAGCTCGTGGCCGCCGAGATGGCCCTGGAGAGCGGCGTCCGGCTGCACCTGCACACCGATTTCATCGACCCGATCCTGGAGGAGCGCTGGCTGCGGGGCGCTGTCGTCCATAGCAAGTCGGGGCTGGGCGCCATCGGCGCCGACGTGGTCATCGACTGTACCGGCGACGCCGATGTGGCCCACCGCGCCGGGGCGCCCACGGTCAAAGGGCGGGAGAGCGACGGCGGGATGCAGCCCATGACGATGTTCTTTCGCGTGGGCAACGTGGACGATCGGGCGGTCAGCGACCATATGGCGGCCCATCCCGAGGAGCAGGGGCAGGCGTTCCACGCCCTGGTCGAACGGGCCCGGGCCGAGGGCCGGCTGCGGATCGCCCGGGACAAGGTGGGGCTGTACCGCAGCGTGCAGCCGGGGGTGTGGCGCATCAACACCAGCCGCATGCAGGGCCTGGACGGCACCGACGCCGCCGACCTGACCCGTGGCGAGGTGGAGGGGCGCCGTCAGGTGTGGGAGCTGATGCGCTTTTTCCGGGCAGCGCTGCCCGGGTTCGCCGAGGCCGTGCTCCTGGACACGGCCGTGCAGGTCGGCGTGCGCGAGACGCGGCGCATCGTCGGGGCGTATGTGCTCACCGCCGACGACCTGGGCGTCGGGCGCCATTTCGACGACGTCATCGCCCTGGGCGCCTTTCCGTTCGACATTCACCCGGTGACGGGCGAGGGCGGCGGCACGGCCAGCGCCCTGGAGGCCGGTTTGCGCACGGCCAATGTGTACCAGATCCCCTATCGCTCGCTGGTGCCGCGAGAGATCCAGCAGCTCCTCGTCGCCGGGCGCTGCCTCTCGGCCACCCACGAGGCCGCGGGCGCCGTACGGGTCATGCCGCCCTGTTTCGCCATGGGCCAGGCCGCCGGCACCGCCGCCGCCCAGGCGCTCCAGGAGGAGCGGTCCCCGGGCGACGTCACCGTCCCCACCCTGCAGGCGACCCTGCGCCGCCAGGGGGCGATTCTCGACGTCTGAGTTGGGGCGCGGGCTGCGGCGGGGACGCCCCGCCCCAGGGTCGTCGCCCCGTTAGCGGCTATGGGCCGAGGCCTCCTCCTGGACGAGGTGCGTAGGGCGCCCGTCGCGGCCCTTACGCCCCTCGGGCTCACGTGCCGCGGCCTGGGCCACAGGCGCCAACGCCTCGGGCTCGCAATACTCGGGCACCAGCTCGTGGAGCAGCGTCTGGATCTCGACCAGGTCGCCGGACTGGGCCGCGGCGACCAGGTCTGCCACTCGCGTCTTGAGGTCGGCGGAATGGCCGTTGCTGCCGTTGCGCTCCGAGCGCAGGGCAAAGATCTTGGTATGGGGGCTGGGCACGTGCTGCTCGTCGTGGATGCTCAGCTCCTCAAAGAGCTTTTCGCCCGGGCGCAGGCCGACGATGTCGATGGGGATGTCCTCGTGGGGGCGCAGGCCCGCCAGGGCGATCATGTCCTGGGCCATGTCGATCATCCGGATCGGCTCGCCCATGTCCAGCACAAAGATCTCGCCGCTGCCCCCAAAGGCCGCGGCCTGGAGCACGAGCTGCACCGCCTCGGGGATGGTCATGAAATAGCGGCGCACCTCGGGGTCGGTGACGGTGACGGGGCCGCCGGCGGCGATCTGGGCCTCAAAGAGGGGCACGACGCTGCCGCGGGAGCCCAGGACATTGCCAAAGCGCACGGCGCAGTAGGCGCGACCGCTGCGGCGGGCGGCGTCCTGCACGATCTGCTCGGCCACCCGCTTGGTGACGCCCATGACGCTGGTGGGGTTGACGGCCTTGTCGGTCGAGATCATCACCAGGCGGGGGACGTCGTGGGCCAGGGCCCGTTCGACCAGGTTGCGAGTGCCCAGCACGTTGTTGGTCACGGCGTCGGGCATGTTGGCCTCCATGAGGGGCACATGCTTGTGGGCCGCGGCATGCAGCACGATCTCGGGCCGGTGCTCGCCCAGGACCTGGTCGAGGCGGTCGGCGTCGCGGATGTCGGCGATGACGAGGGCCAGGTCCAGCTCGGGATGGGTGCTAAGCAGCTCGCCGGCGATCTGGTAGACCGAGTTCTCGCCGTGGCCCAGGATGATCAGGCGGGCGGGCCGGCAGAGGGCGACCTGGCGGCAGAGCTCGCCCCCGATCGAGCCGCCGCCGCCGGTGACCAGCACGCGCTTGTTGCGCAGCAGGGCCTCGACCTGGTCGCGGTCGATCTCGACCGGCTCGCGGCGCAGGAGGTCCTCGACGCGGATGGCCCGCATGCGGGTGACCGAGACGTTGCCCGCCAGGAGGGCAGTCACGCCGGGCAGGGTAAAGGTCTCCAGGCCCGCCTCCAGGGCACGTTCCGTGATGTGGCGAATGGTCTGGCCGCTGGCGCTGGGCATGGCGATCAGGAGGCGCTCGATCTTGAGGGCGCGGGCCAGGCGAGGGATCCTGTCGGTGGGGCCCAGGACGCAACAGCCCATGACCTGCAGACCATGCTTGTCCTCATCGTCGTCCACCAGGCCGACGGGGTGGTAGCCCAGTTGCGGGTTGCCCAGGATCTCGCGCAGCACCGCGATGCCGGCATCGCCCGCCCCGGCGATCAGGACGCGCTTGGGCCGCTCCTGACGCTGGCCCCGGTCTGCGGCGGCCCGGTAGCGGTTGGCCAGGCGCATGGCATAGCGGGGCAAGGCGGCGAGCAGGGCGGTGAGGCCGATGGCGAGGAACGGGATCGAGCGGGGCACCGGGCCCAGGGCCGTGAGATGGATCAGCGGCAGGTAGGCGATGGAGGCCACGATGCCGCCCGCGGCCGACGCGATGGCAATGAGCTCGGCGTCGTCGGAGGTGGCGTGGGTCCAGAGGCGCCGGTACATGCCCGCCAGGTAAAAGGCGGCCGGGACGATCAGGGCGCTGAGCAGGGCATAGGCCAGCA
>SKRJ01000406.1 GCA_007118555.1 Anaerolineae bacterium
TCCAACGAGGGCCACCCCTTGATCTGTATGGGCTCCCTGGTCACGAGCCGGGGAGTGTATCGTTCCGGGAGGGTGAAATGGGACAACTGGATGGCAAGGTCGCGATCGTGACGGGGGGCGGCAGCGGTATCGGCAAGGGCATCGCCAGGCTGTTTGCCCAAGAGGGCTGTTGTGTGGCCGTTGCCGGGCGTACGGTGTCGCGGCTCGAGGCCGTGGTGGACGAGATGCGTGAATCGGGGGCCGAGGTGCTGGCGGTGGCCACCGACGTGGCGAACGAGGAGCAGATCAAGGCGCTCTTTGAGCAGACGGTGTCCAGGTTCGGGCGGCTGGACATTCTTGTCAATAGCGCTGGCGCCTTTGACGGTGGGCCCGTGGAGGACGTCTCGCTGGAGGCCTGGAACAATGTGGTGTGCGCCAATCTCACAGGCCCGTTCCTGTGCACACGAGAGGCGTTCCGCATCATGAAGCCGGCAGGCGGCGGGCGCATCATCAATATCGGCAGCATCTCGGCGCAGCGCAGCCGCATGCACTCGGCGCCGTACACCGCCACCAAGTTTGGCGTCGATGGCCTGACCCACGCGACCGCGCTGGAGGGGCGCGCGTATGGCATCGCGGTCAGCTCGCTGCATCCTGGCAACACCATGGTCGAGCGGCGTGCCGACGTCGATGAGCCGATGTTCGATGTCGAGGTCATTGCCAAAACGGCTCTTTTTATGGCGACGCTGCCACCCGAGGCCAATATGTTCCAGTCCATCGTGCTGCCCCTGGAGCAACTCTATATCGGGCGGGGATAGGCTGGCAGAACCACATCATAAGCACGTTGTGGACAGTATCGTGCGCCATCGAGTCGCGCCCTTGCGAATAGAGGCGCGACTCGCTATAATCAGATAGCTACGAGCGCCCACTCTGTAACTCGTGGTGCAAAGGATACAAGACAGGTGGCTTGATAACACTCAGTTTGGGAGGAGACCATGCCTAGACCGCGTATTTCGTTGGGGACCTGGGCCTTTATTCGGGGACCCTACGCCGATGACCCGTGGAGTCTCGAGCGCGTGCTCGATCTTGCGGCAGAGGCCGGCTATGAGGGTGTCGAGATCTCTGGGTATCGCCCACATGCCCACTATGATGATTATGACACCCCGGAGAAACGTCAGGCCCTGCGTGACATGATCGAGAGCCGGGGGCTGCTGGCTTCGGGCTATGCGCCCGATCTGCGGCACGTGCCAGCCGCCACCACCGATACCGAGACCTATATGGCCGAGATCCAAAAGTGCTTTGACATGTGCACCGGCATTCGCACTGATGTGCTGCGAGTGGATACGGGTGTGCCGCCCCAGGAACTGGACGCCAAAGAGTATGCGGCGCTGTTCAAGCAGATTGCCGAGAACTGGTTTGCGGTGGCAGAAGCAGGCAAATCTATCGGCGTTGCTCCGCACTGGGAGTTCGAGCCGCGCTTTTTGGTCAACAAACCATCCGAGATCGGCCGGTTGATGGAGGCAATACCCACCGACAACCTGCGTCTCATCTTTGACCTGAGCCATGCGTATATGGTTGCGGTGGAGGGCGCCCGCCAGCCGGGCATCGTGCAGACGGAAAAGTACGGCATCGTGGGCCTGGGTAGAAGCCTCGAGGACAGGATCGGCCATCTGCACGTCGCGGATTCCGACGGCTCCCTGTATGGTGAGGGAGAGAGCAGCAAGCACGTCGCTCTGGGGCACGGCAGAATCGACCTGGAGACAGAGCTCTACTATATGCGCCATCACATCATGACGCTATCGTGGTGGACGATGGATTTCAACCATAGCCCGGATCCAGAGACGGCGGCGCGCGAGGCTGTACCGATCATTCTTGGTTACATGGAACAATTCGATCTAGACAAGAGACTCGCCTAGCCACAATTGTCGAGAGCGCCTGTGCCTGGGCCTGCTGGCTCCGGCGAGTCCTTGCTTATCGCGAGGTACGCTCGCGGGAATGGAGGCAGTATGGCAGGAGGCATCAACAGGCGCCTCGTTCGGTTCTTTGAACTGGCCAAGGCCAGCGTAGATAGTTTTCAGGAGCGCAAGGCGGGGCGTCTGGCGGCAGCGTTGGCATTCGATGCGCTGCTGTCGATGGCGCCCATTGCCTTTTTGGTGATATTTGTGGCAGGGTTGCTGCTGGGCGACGCCGAGGTCATGAACGTCGTGCAGGAGCAGATCAGCGAGCTCATGGGGCCACAGGCCGCCGAGTTGGTGGAGAACATGGTGCAGAACATCCATGAGCCCAATGGCGGCCTGATGGGTACCGTGATCGGTCTCGTAGCTCTGATATGGGGTAGTTCGAGCCTCTATGTCCATCTCCACGAAGCATTGAACGCCCTCTGGGGCGTCGGACCCCGCGCCGGAGGCGGACTGATCCGCACGATCATTCTACGGGTCACCTCGGTACTGATCGTTCTCGGGTTTGGCATCCTGCTCTTTTTGATGATCGTGCTCAATACCCTGTTTGTCGCTCTCGGCGCCGAGCTCGAGCCAGTGCTTCCTTTCTCCCTCTTGGTGATGCGCATTATTCAGTTTATCGTTTACTTTGGCTTTCTGTTTCTTTTGTTGGCTATTATGTACAAGTTTGTCCCCGACGTTCACATTGTCTGGCACGACATATGGATTGGGGCCGCCGTTACCTCCGTGCTCTTTCTCATCGGTCAAGTGGGTGTGGCCATCTATGTGTCTCAGGTCGACTTTACCGACATATGGGGCGCGGCAGGTGTCGTTATCGTTTTCTTGGTCTGGATCTTTTTCTCGGCCCAGATTCTGTTCCTGGGAGCCCAGTTTACCTACGAGTACGCGAATCGATATGGTCCACCCATTGTCGCCAAGTACGGTGAACAGGATGCGGAAAAGCTTGGGACGGAATGAGTCGTTGGCACCACGGCCATCCTCAGGAGGCGCTCTTTGGCTATCGTGATCTGCAATCAGGTGGGCGGCGTGGGCATCGCGCAGACCGCTCGTGTATTGGAGGCTGGCGGGCCCGTTCTCGATGCCCTCGAGCAGGGCATCCGACCGGTAGAGCTCGATCCGACGATCCACAGCGTGGGACGGGGCGGCTGGCCCAACCTGCTTGGTCAGGTCGAGCTGGATGCCTGTATCATGGAGGGGCGCTCTCTGCGCTCGGGCGCTGTGGGCGCCGTACGCGGTTTTCTGCATCCCATCAGCATCGCCCGGCAGGTGATGGAGCGGCTGCCTCATGTGCTCCTGGTTGGTGAGGGGGCCGAGCGCTTTGCCCGTGAATGCGCCATGGAAGAGGGCGAGAACCTGACGGACGAGGCGCGTGACGCGTGGAAAGTCTGGCGCGGCGGGCGCCTCAGCGAGGAAGCGCTGGCCAGGTGGCCCGATCTCGCCCTGGCGTCGCTGACCCAGGATGCCGCCGACCCCCAAAAGACCCATGGCACGACGGTATTCCTGGCGCAAGAGGCGGGCGGCCACATGGCGGGGGCGTGAGCACCAGCGGCTGGGCGTACAAGTATCCCGGCCGGCTGGGCGA
>SKRJ01000062.1 GCA_007118555.1 Anaerolineae bacterium
CCGTCACGATCGCTACCTTGCCATCCAATTGTCCCATTTCATCCTCCCGGAACGATACGCCCATACAGATCAAGGGGTGGCCCTCGTTGGACCACCCCTCTGTCAGACATCAGATGTTACTTGAGCTGGTCTGCCACCCAGGCGATGTCCAGCTCCTGGAGTTTGGCCTCTGTGGGAACGCCCGTCTCCGGGTCCCAGCCCATCATGGCGTAGAACGTCTCTTTGGCCTCCTCGAGCACCTCGGGGTCGATGGGCTCTTCGTTGACCGAGCCGCTCACAAAGTGGCTCTGCATGCGCAGCGGCAGCCGATCGTCGTCGCGGGTCAGCCCCTCGCGCATATTGAACGCCCGCATCATGGTGACGCCGCGCTCGCCGGCGCGCATCAGCTCCCACACGTTCGTCTTCCACCCGGTCATGGCCGAGACGATGTTGGCCATCTGGTCGCGGCTCCAGCTTATGAACATGCAGTTGCCCAGATGGTTGTGGACCCACTGCCAGTTGCTGCCATACATGTAGGCGCGCACCTTGCCCGGGCTGAGGTCGTGACGGGGCAGCGCCTCGTACACGCCCAGCTCCTGGAACGTCTCGCCCAAAGGCTCGTTGGCCATCCCGTCATCCCAAAAGTTGTGCATATGATCGGCGCCGGTGGGCGAGAGGGCATAGCCCAGGCCCTGGCCGTGGCGGGTGCGGCACTCGTGCATCGGGAAGGGCTGTCCCTTGACCGTGATCGAGTACTCGGAAGCGCTGCCGCCGATCTTGGCTGCGGCAATGTCGGTGCCCTCGGCGAGCAGATCGCCCAGGCCCTCGCGGTCGGCGATCATCTGGGTCAGCGCCACCATGGCCTCGGCGTTGCCAAAGCGCAGCTCCAGGCCGCCGGTATCCTCGGTGGTGAGCAGGCCGTTCTCAAAGCACTCCATGGCAAAGGAGACCGCCATGCCGGCCGAGATGGTGTCCATGCTGGTGGCGTTGCAGATCTCATGGGCTTTGCTGATGGCCTTGAGATCGTCTACGCCACAGTTGGAGCCAAAGGACCCGATGGTCTCGTACTCGGGGCCGCCATAGATCGGATCGATATCCATGCCCTCTTCGTGCACCTCGACCACGCGCTTGCAGCGCACCGGGCAGGCATAGCAGCCCTCACGGCCGGTCATGATGGTGTCGCGCAGGGTAGAGCCGGTGATCTTTTCGGCGCCCTCGAACTGGCCATCCTGGAAGTTGCGGGTGGGCAGCGCGCCCATGGCGTTCAGGCCCATCAGGCCGCCGGGCGTGCCCAGATCGTGCATGCCCCAGTGCTGGTCCTTCCAGTTCTCGACCATCCAGCGCGATAGCTCGCGAAACTTTTCCTGGTCCGCCACGGGGACGCGCGCCTTGCCGCGGGCAGCCACCGCCTTGAGATTCTTGGAGCCCATGACGGCGCCGGTGCCCGTGCGGCCGGCGGCATGGCGCAGGTCGTTGATCACGCAGGCATAGCGCACCAGCTTTTCGCCAGCAGGCCCGATCATCGCCAGGCGAACGCGCTTGTCGTCCAGCTCTTCTTGGATCGTCTCCTGCGTCTCGAGGGTGGACTTGCCCCACAGATGGCTGGCGTCCCGGATCTCGACCTCGCCATCGTTGATCCACAGATAGACCGGCTCGGGCGCCTTGCCATGCACCACGATGCCATCATAGCCTGCCTGCTTGAGCTCGGCGCCGAAAAAGCCGCCCACATCGGCGCTGCCATAGCCACCGGTCAAGGGCGACTTGGCGCCCACCGTGCTGCGGCCCGCGCCGGCGATCGGCAGGCCGGTAAAGGTGCCCGTACCAAAGATCAAGAGATTGTCCGGGCCCAGGGCATCGACACCCTTGGGCATCTCGTGGAGCAGATAGTAGGCGACGAATCCGTTGCCGCCCAGGTAGCGCCGGTAAAAGCTCTCCGGCATCTCATCCACCCACGTTTTGCCCTCGCTCAGATCCACACGCAGTATCTTGCCTGTATATCCGTTCACGATTCCACTATCCTCCCTCATGGTTTGCGTCCCGTAACCGAACGATCGCCGCTATGTTAGATGATCTGGGGCAGGGTTGTCAAGCCAAGTTTCGCGGACCCGTTGACACCGCTTTGGGTGCATGCTATAGTCTTGACAGCCTTCCACGCAAAGAGCCATAGCTCTCGCTCTGTACAGCGTGTCACCCAAGGCTCGAGACCCGTGTAGAGAAAAGCCAATTTGATTCTGTCGTGCTGCGCCCTGCCCAGCGCGTGAGGAGTTGGAGGAATCCATGTCGGACAAGGATAACGGCCGCTCGCAAGTGGTGGCGTTTGCGGGCACCCAGGGGCTGGCTATGCTGGTCTCGGCCTATCGGGACGCCCCCTGGGACGTCATTGGCGTCGTGCCGCCCGCCAACGCCGGCGCGGCCTTTGCCCAGTTGCACTCGTCCATCGCTGCCAGCGCCGACGAGATCCTGATCCCGACGCTGGATCGGGTCGAGGTGTGCGCCGAGCTCAATGACGGGTCGCAACTGGTGAGCGAAAAGGCAATTACCCGTGGCCGCGAGGGATGCACCATCCAGCGCGTCTTTTTGTTCTCCGAGGTGATGGGGCGCCCCTCATCGGACTTTCGCCCCACGCCCGAGGTGCTGGCGGCCCTCGCCAACGCCGACGCCATTGTCATCGGTCCCGGCTCTCTGTTCACCAACCTGATCCCCTCGCTCCTGATCAAAGAGATCAACCAGGCCGTGCGCCAGAGCGCCGCGCGCAAGATCTTTGTGTGCAACCTGATGACCCAGCCCAACCAGACGGAGGGCTATTCGGTCGCGGATCACGTGCGCACCATTCACCAGCATTGCGGCTTTCGCTTTGACTATGTGCTGGCCCATCACGACGGCGCCATCAGCCCCGAGGTGTTGCAGCGCTATCGGGACAGCGCCGCCGACCTGGTCGCGCCCGAGCTGGTGATCAACGATGGCTCGCAGGTGGCCATCTTTCCCGACACGCCCCAAGAGATCGTGCTGGTGGAGGGCGCCATCCTGGTGATGCGCGACCTGGCCAGCGAGGTCTTGCAGGATGACCCCCTCACGGGTGAGCGTCAGGTGGTGGTGCGACACGA
Organism: Anaerolineae bacterium; assembly: GCA_007118555.1. GTDB lineage: Bacteria > Chloroflexota > Anaerolineae > UBA1429 > UBA1429 > UBA1429. The sequence goes on from SKRJ01000062.1 coordinate 3,084, forward strand.
TCCCGCCAAGCTGGGCGATGCACTACGCTCGCTGCTGCATGATTTCGCCCTGCAGAAACAGCTCTCGGTCAGCCGCGCCATCTTTCGCGAGTATGACATTCGCGGCGTCGTGGGCGCCGAGCTGACCACCTCGGCCCTCGAGGCGATGGGCCGAGCCTTTGGCACCTATATGCAGCGACGCACCGGCCGGCGCCAGATCGTCATCGGCCATGATGCGCGCCCCAGTTCCGGGCCCTTTAGCGATGCCGCCATCCGCGGCCTGATCGCGTCGGGCTGCGAGGTGCTGGATATCGGCCAGGTCCCCACGCCGCTGACCTCGTTTGCGGTCAATCATTTTTGGGTGGATGGGGCCATTCAGGTGACCGCCAGCCACAACCCCGCCGAGTTCAACGGGCTCAAGCTGCAGGTGGGCATGGAGCCGCTGGCGGGC
>SKRJ01000394.1 GCA_007118555.1 Anaerolineae bacterium
AATTTCACGGCCCAGCTTGGTAAAGATCTGCCCGCGCTTGGCATCGTTGGCGCCCTTTTGACGCTTGATTGTAGCCCATTTGCTATGTCCAGACATCGAACACCTCCTGGCAAGAATACGGAGGGTGTATATACATAGACTGTGCACACCACCTGTGTTGACACTATCTGTGTTTGCACCATGCATGTTTACACCATTATTATACCACCGAGGGGCACCGACTCCAACCGGCTCCCGAGGGAGCCGGCAGCTCGTCGTACCGCCCCAACGGCCCGACATGTTGCGGCTCAGGCCTGTGGTGGTACACCGCTCCGTATCGGCCCGGGCTGGATGATCATGGGGCCTTGCCTTCCAAACCCAGCAGGAGCTTGAGCTGACGCGCCGTATCGACGGCCTGCCCCACCCAATGGTTATTGGCGTACAGGAGGGTCAGCCGTGCTTTGGTCGCCATCTCGCGCGCCTTGACGGCCCAGGGCTCGAGCTCCTCACGGCTATAGCTGTAATCGTAGCGCTCCCAGGCCTCGTCGTGATCCCACCACTTGGCCGCGTTGCGACCATGCAGCCGCACATAGGCGATATCCGAGGTGGTCACGCCAAAGGGAGGCAGCAGCGAGGTGAGGCGCGGCTGATCGACGCAGCAGATGCCCATATCAAGCTGTCGCAGTTGCTGGAAAACGCGGCCCGACACCCAACAGACATGGCGAAACTCGGCCACGGTGGGAAGCCCCTCCAGCCGCTCGCGCAACGAGCGCAGCACGTCCAGATTCTCTGGCGTGCAGTGAAAGCTGGGCGGGAACTGGAGCAGGATGCACGCCAGACAGTCGCGCTCGATCCAGGGCGTCAGCGCTTCGCGAAAGCGTGCCGCCACTGTCTCGGTATCCTCGCGCTCGTGGGTCATCTCACGATGGGCCTTGATGGCAAACAGGAAACCTGGTGGCGTCTTGTCAGCCATCGCCTCGAGGGTCTGGGCGGTAGGCACCTTGTAGAAGGAATAGTTGATCTCGACCGTGTCAAACTCTTGCGCATAGAATGCGAGCTTGTCACGATCTGGCAGGCCCTCTGGGTAAAAGGGCCCCTCCCAGTCACTATAGCTGAATCCACTGGTACCTACACGAATCATGCTTCTTCCTCAGCAGGCGTCTCATCCTGAGTCACGAGCACCTGACGCGTGCGGCCGCCGTCCTGCTTGGGGCCCACCACGCCGCGCTCCTCGAGCTGATCGATCAGCCGGGCCGCCCGCGGATAGCCGATGCGCATCTGGCGCTGCAAAAAGGAGGCGGAGGCGTTACGGTGCTCGCGCACGAGCTTTTCTGCGTCCTGCAGCAGGGCCTCGTCCGAGTCATCCTCGATGGGCATATCCTCCCAGGGGGGAGCCTCGTCCTCCTCCGGCGCGTCCTCGTTGGGCAGGGCGGCCCGCCTCTGCTCGAACCAGGCCATCAGGGCATCGATCTCGCGATCCGAGACATAACTGCCCTGAATGCGTTGGAGCTTGGACGCATCAGGCGCCATGAACAACATATCGCCCTTGCCCAGGAGCTTTTCGGCCCCGGGCGTGTCCAGGATCACGCGCGAATCGATCTGCGAGCTGACGGCAAAGCTGATGCGCGCCGGAAAGTTGGCCTTGATCAGCCCCGTGACCACGTCCACCGAGGGCCGCTGGGTGGCGACGATCAAGTGAATGCCGGTGGCTCGGGCCATCTGGGCCAGGCGACAGATCGAGCGCTCTACATCCTCCGGCGCGGCCAGCATCAGATCCGCCAACTCATCGATGACCATGACGATCATGGGCATGCGCTCGTCGCGACGCTTCTTGGCGCGTTTATTATACTCGGTCAGATTACGTACACCAACCTCGGCGAATGTCTTGTAGCGCGTGTCCATCTCGCGGATGAGCCACCGCAGCGCGCTGACGACCTTGCTGGTATCCACCACGACCGGCGCGATCAGATGCGGCAAACCGTTGTACTTGGTCAGCTCCACGCGCTTGGGGTCGATCAGCAGCAGGCGCAGGCTGTCCGCCGTGTGCTGATAGAGCAGCGACACGATGATGGCGTTGAGGCAGACGCTCTTGCCCGAGTTGGTGCTGCCCGCAATGAGCAGGTGCGGCATCCGCGTGAGATCGGCCACCACCGGCCCGCCCGAGACGTCACGCCCCAGGCCGAGCTTGAGGGGCGACCGCAGCTTGTCAAAGCGCTCCGAGGCGAGGATATCGCGCAGCCCCACGATGCTCTTGTCCTTGTTGGGGACCTCGATGCCGATGATGCTCCGCCCCGGCACGGGCGCCTCGATGCGTATCGGCGCCGCCGCCAGCGCCAGCGCCAGGTCGTTCTGCAGCGAGAGGATCTTGCTCACACGAATCTTGTAGCGGCGGCCGTTCTTTTCCACAAACCCCGGCTCGACACCGAACTGGGTCACGGCAGGGCCGCTGTTCCATTCCACCACCTCGGCGGGGATGCCAAAGGCGGCCAGCGTCTCCTCGATGGTCTCGGCATGCATCCGCGGTCCCGCATCGTCCTCGCCGATGGCCACGTCCGAGACCATCAGCTCGAGGGGCGGTAGATCATCGGGCGATGCGGGTACCGGTATGGCCGGCGCAGGCGCCCTTTTGCGGCGCGCGGCGCGGCGGCGGGGTTCCTGGACAGTGGTCTGCCTGGAGGAGAGCTCGGCCTCCCAGGCAGGGACATCGGCAGGCCTGGGCGCGACCGTGCGCACCCGTCTTGCGGCGATAGAGCGGCGCAGGCGCACCGCCATCTGCGCCGTGGCCCAACGCAACCGCCAGAAAAGGATGCGCCAGGGAACGCCAGAGGCCAGATACAATCCCGCCAGCGCCACAATCGCCAGCAGCGCCGCGCTGACGCCACGCCCCAGCGGGGGCACCATCAGCCGCCACAGCGTCCAGCCCACATAGCCGCCCCGCCGCCCCTCCTGGGCCAGTGTGAGGGGATTGCCCGAGCTGGTAATGTGCAGGAACCCGAGCCCCGCGAAAAAGAACAGCTCGCTGCCGACAAGCAACTGCCAACGCAGAGTCAGCGGACGCTCCAGCGCCCCATAGAACAGGAGCAGCATGCCGCCGAGCAGCACCAGGAGCGCCACCGGATAGGCCCCCAGGCCAAAGAGCTGCGTCAAAAAGACAGCCCAGGCGGCGCTTACCTTGCCCTGATCGCCCGAGAGCAGTGTGACCAGGGTGATGGCGCCCACCGTGGCCAATAGCACGCCGATGACCTGCCGACGCAGCAGCCAACGCCCCACATCGCTCCAGGTGATCTGCGGCGATGAGGATGAGCGCTTGGTGTTTTTGCGTGTCGCTTGTTTGGCCATCAGGCTATGGTTCCCATCATGGCGTCATGGTGTGTCGCTCGATGCCGGGCTCCAATGGGGCACCGAGCCAGGGCGTTGGTCTGTTGGGGCAGGGAGTACACGCTTATCCTGTGACAGGGCACGCCGCGAGCGCCGAGCTCTCTCGCAAGACCCCCGCCCAGGCTCTCGGGCCAGGATGAACCGTGCGCACCTAG
>SKRJ01000311.1 GCA_007118555.1 Anaerolineae bacterium
CGCGTCGAGGTGTATGGCAGCGAGGGCGCCCTGCTCTATGACCAGGCCCGGCCCTACGAGCTGCGGGCCTGCATCGGCGAGGACATGGTGCGCCTGTGCGCCGACTATGGCATGTACGACCCGCGCTGGGGCCAGTACCGCGTCGAGGAGCCCTACCCGGTGATCCCCGCGCCCACCGAGTACCTGGACGCCGTGCCGGGCGCCCGCGCAGGCCGCCCCGTGCGCACCCTGGCCCCCTCCTTTTGCGAGGCGATCCGGGGCCGCCGCCCCTACATCCTGCCCGGTTTCTACGAGGGGATGCGGGTCCAAGAGGTGCTGGATGCCGCCATCCTCTCCGCGGAAGAGCGCCGCTGGGTGGATCTGCCGCTGTAGCGTCAGAGAGCAGAGCGAGAACGGGCTGCCGTCCTATGCGGTGGCCCGTTGCATTTGCACCGATTGGCGCCTTGATCCGCCCCTGTGGGCGCGCTATACTGGATGCATAGCGTAACATTATGTTACGCCGCCTGCTGCGAGTTTCGGCTCACGCGGCAGCGGGCCGAGCCTGCCGAGAGGCGGACCAATATCTCTACGGAGGTGGGCCAGCAAGAGATTGAGGAGCGATTTGTGATGTTCTACGATAGCGACGCAGGCTCCCTGCATTACCAGGTCCACGGACCGGCAGAGGCGCCTGCGATTGTGTTTACCCATGGCGGCGGGCTCAACAGCGGCATGTGGGACGCCCAGGTGGCCGCTGTGGAAGATCATTACCGGGCCGTAACGTGGGACATGCCAGGGCATGGCAGGTCGGCGCCGCTGACCGAGCCGCTGGATGTGCCGCAGGTGGCCGACAGCCTGATCGGCATCCTGGACGAGATCGGGATCGACAGCGCGGCGCTGGTGGGCCAATCGCTGGGCGTGTACGTCAACCAGCACGCGGCCATCCGCCATCCGCAGCGGGTCAGCGCCCTCGCCAGCATCGGCGGCCTGCCTATCGACGAGCCGATGAACCGGTTCGAACTGTGGGGGTTCAAGGCGGCGCTGGCCGTCAGCAGGCTGCTGCCCGAGTCGGTGATCTTTGGCCGGGCGGCGGGCGAAAAGGCCACGACCGAGGAGGCGCGCGAGTTCTTTGCCGAGTCCATGTCCGAGATGGGCAAGGAGCAGTTCCTGCTCATGCTGGCGGGCCAGCTCGATGCCTGCGAGATCGAGATCGACAGCGGGCCCCGGCAGCCGATGCTGATCGCCCACGGCGAGCACGAGATGCCCAAGTCCCTCATCGAGGGCAACCGCCAGTGGCACGCGGCGGTGCCCGACAGCCAGTACCTGGAGATCCCCGGCGCGGGCCACAACGCCAACATGGACAACCCCGAGATCTTTAACGCGGCGCTGCTCGAGTTCCTGGCCGACGTCTAGGCCGGGGGCGGAGAGCACGGGCTCTCGTACGCAAGGTCCCTATTCTCCAACAAGCACAACCCGCCGTTTTCCGCTATACTAGGGGGCGTCGGCTCGGGCCACAGGGCTCGGGCGGGCGCCCGTGTCTTTTTCATTTCGCAGGAGGACAGGAACCGTGATCAACGTAGGGGTTGTGGGCTATGGGTACTCGGGGCGCGCCTTTCACACCTATCTGGTGGGGCTGGCCGACGGGCTGCGGCTGCATGGCATCGCCGCACGCAGCGAGCCGGTGCGTGACGTGGCCGCCGAGAATCATCCCGACGCCCGCATCTACAGCAGCCTGGACGAGATGCTCGAGGATGACGATATCCAACTGGTGGTGCTGGCCACGCCGCACAACACCCACCGCGACCTGGCGATCCAGGCCATGGAGGCCGGGCGCCACGTGGTGACCGACAAGATCATGGCCATGAACGCCCGTGAGGCCCAAGAGATGATCGATGCCGCCGAGCGCAACGACGTCATGCTCTCGGTCTTTCACAACCGCCGTTGGGACTGGGACTATCTCACGGTGCGCAAGGTCCTCGACGAGGGCCTGATCGGCGAGCCCTACCTGTTCCAGGCGGCGATCATGGGCTTTGGGGGCCCCCGTGGCTGGCGCGGCGACAAGGCCGCCAGCGGTGGCATCCTGTTCGACTGGCCCGCCCACTTTATGGACCAGGCGCTGCAACTGGTGCCCGCGCCGGTCGAGAGCGTCTTTTGCGACATTGTCTATCGCGGAGTCTGGCCCATCGACATTGGCAACTATGGCCTGGTGCACATGCAGTTTGCCAACGGCGTTCGCTACGAGATCGAGATAAGCAACCTGGCCGCCGCGCCCAAGCCCCGCTGGTACATCCTGGGTGACAGGGGTGCTCTGGTCAAGTACGGGCTGGACCCGCAAGAGGGCCCCATGAACCAGCGCCGCATCGAAGAGGCCGAAGAGTCCCCCGAGACCTATGCCCGCGTCTATACCGTCGAGGACCGGGTGCGCAACGAGGAGGTCATCCCCTCGGTGCGCGGGAGCTGGAAGAGCTATTACCAGAATATCTCCGACGTCCTGAACCAGGGCGCCGACCTTGTTGTCAAGCCCGAGCAGGTGCTGGACGCCATGCGCGTGTTCGATGCGGCCATGGAGTCCGCCGAGACGGGCACCGTCGTCAAGCTGTAGACCCGTGGGGGTTGCCACGGAGGCAACCCCTCTATTTCTCGCAGGGGAGGCCCGCTATGTGTCCCGATAAGACAACGCAGGCAGGGCGCGTGGTGCGGGTGGCGGTGTTGGGCTGTGGGCGTTTCAGCAACAGCACCCACTTGCCCAACCTGATGGCCATCGAGGGCGTCGAGGTGGTGGCCGTATGCGACGTGGACGGCGACGCCGCCCGCGCTACGGCGGTCCGCTTTGGCGTGCGCAGCCCGTATACCGACGGCCACGAGATGCTGGCCGCCGAGCGTTTCGACGCCCTCTTTTCCATCGTCCCCGCCTATGCCCGCACCGTCGACGGCCCCGAGGCCGCCGCGGCCCGCCAGGGCGTGCACCTGTTCAGCGAAAAGCCCCAGGCCGACAATATGGCCGTGGCGGTGGCCATCGACCGGGCCGTGGAGGCGGGCCGCGCCATCAGCACCGTGGGGTTCCGCGAGCGCTATCGCCCCCTCTTTCAAGAGGCTCGCGAGCGCCTGGCGGGCGTGCGCCTGATCCACGCCCGCGTCCAGTCGGCGCGGCCGTTCACGCCGCCCGAGGGCGTCGACATCGACCGCTGGTGGCGCGAGTTTGAGCGGCGGGGCGGCTGGGCCATGGAGTGGGGCGTCCACGCCGTCGACTATGTGCGCTTTATGACGGGCCAGGACGTGGCCAGCGCCCAGGCGTTCTACTATGAGGACGCCTCCCAGCCGGTGGCCCTCTCCCAGGCGATCCACCTCCAGTTCGAGAGCGACGCCACCATGGACATGGTCGCGCTGACGGGCGTGCCCGCCTCCCCCGACGAGCCGCTGATCACCTTTTACCATGATCAGGCCTATCTGGCGCTGGTGCGCCACGGCCAAAAGACCTGGTCGCTGATCGAGAACGGCGAGACCGTGCGCACCGAGGAGATGGA
>SKRJ01000164.1 GCA_007118555.1 Anaerolineae bacterium
CGGTGTGCCTATCTTTGTATCACCTCCTTTTGCCCATGACCATCGCAAGCTGTCAGAGCCAATCGGCCCGCATGACCCCGTCCACGGCTCGGTACGTGGCGATGGAGCCTTTAGGCCAACCTTATGCCCATTCTACAGGAAGACGTGGTGGAATGGCAATGAGTTGGCGCATTCATGCAAGAGAGTTGGTGGGATTGCGTGAATGTCCTTGCGGTCGTTGTCTCAAGACGCGCTGGGAGAGCGAGTGGGGAGATCCTGACAAAGCTCCTGGAGGCACGAGGTGCTGGCCCCAACGACCTCGGAGAGTGCACGGCGGGCCCTGGTCGCTATCGCCCTCTCGCCCAGGGCCTGTCAGCCCGTCTCCTCGAGGGGCGGGAGCGCATAGCGGGGCAAAGGCGATGGCCCCTTGGCAAAGCGCCGGGCCAGGGCCTCATTGCCGGGAAAAGCAAGCATGCGATCTACGGTCTCTTTGGCGTGCTCCAGCGAGCGGGTCGCGTGCTCGTCCAAGATGCAGCTTGTGAGCAGGGCCCGATCGCCGGTGCGATAGGCCAGCAGCTCCTTTTCCGCCTTGGCGATGCGTGGCAACAGCACCATGTGCATGAGCTTGTCCGGGAGGCGCCCGACCTGCAGCAGCTTGATGCCGCTACCATCCACAAGGGCCTTGCCCTCTACAACGACATCGTCGGCGATGTTGGCGATGGCGCCCCGATTGGGGACGTTAACTTGCAGGATGCGGGGCTGATCGTTGGCGAGGGCGTCCATCACGGCGATGTGTAGCTCGTGGGGGTCGCCCGGTGGATAGACATCACTCACCCGCAGGGACGGGTCTTGGGCGACCTGGTGGATCTCGGCGATGCGGGCCTCGAGCCTTTGCAGGTAGCGGCGCCAGCCGATCTCGCTGTCGAACCCGCCCAGCCAGCCGTACCATTCGCGCTTGGTGTCCAGGTCGGTGTGATAGTACCACTCGGAAAAGGTGCGCGAGGCGTCGCCGATGGGCATCAGCCCCACGCGGCGATAGTGGTCCACGGCGGCGCGGGAGAGCTGCGTGTCGCCAAACTCGCCCCGGAACGCCCGCCAGTAGGCCTCGGCCTCGTTGTCGATCCAGTGGTTCAGCCTGGGGTACAGGTCCTGCCCCTGATGGCGAAACTCGGTAAGATAGATCCAGTGATTGACGCCGGGCGCCTGCCACTGCACGACGTCGGCGGGCACCCCCAACGCCTCGCAGAGCTGGCGGTAGCCGTAAAAGCCGTGGCACAGGCCCACGACGCGGATGCCGGTCTCGCGAGTCATCAGGGTGCAGCCCTCGAACACCGGGTTCGAGCTCTGCAGCAGCCAGGCATCGGGACAGAGGCGCTCCATGTCCCGCGCCACCGACAGCATCAGATCGTACTGGTGCATGTTGACGGCGTGGCGCAGGCCGCGATAGTACCCGAGGTTCTCCGCCGTGTCGCGCCAGGCCTCGCCCAGCCCATGGGAGCCGACCAGTGCGGTGTTGATCACAAAGTCGGCCTCGCGTAGCGCCTCCTCGCGGGACAGGGTGGCCTCAAAGGCGAGGTCCACCCCCAGCTCATCCGCATAGCGCTGCGCCAGCCGGTGGATCATGGCCAGCCGCTCCGGATCGATATCCATAAAGGTGATCGTGCTGCCGTACAGCGACTCGGAGACACACAGGTCGCGCACGAGGCCCAGCGAAAACACGGCGCTGCCCGCCCCGATCACCCCCAGCTTGATAGCTCGCCCCATGCGGCACCTCCTGCCGATCAGGTTGTCACCGGCGGCTTGCGCGTCTCCCAACCCTCCTCGAACAAGCGCAGGAAGTTGCGCTCGCCGTAGGGGTGCTCTTCCACGACGTCCTCGTTCAGCTCGACGCCCCAACCGGGCGCATCCGACGGCGTCACGTGTCCGTCGATTACGCGGGGCACACCCTCCAGCAGATCCCACGTCCAGGGCTCGAGCGAGTCGTCAAAGTTCTCCTGGATCAAAAAGTTGGGGATCGAGCAGTGAAAGTGGGCGTTCATCGCCGTGCACAGGGGGCTCTGGGCCTGATGGCAGGCCACCAGCGCGTCATAGGCCTCGGCGACGGCAAACGCCTTGCGGGCCGTCGAGGGACCCAGGTGCATCGGCTCGGGCTGCACGATGTCGATCACCCGGTCGTGGAGCAGGTCGGCGAAATCTCGTAGCTCCTGGAACGCCTCGCCCAGCACCACCGGGTAGCCCAACGCCCGCTGCACCTCCATGTGGCCCTTGAGGTCAAAGGAGCGTACGGGGGTCTCGATCCAAAAGGGGCGGAACGGCTCGAGCTGCTTGCCGACCCGGATCGCCGTCGAGACGGTAAAGCGGTCGTGGGCCTCGATGAGCAGGTCTACCTCATCGCCCACGGCCTCGCGCACGGCCTGCACGATGCGCACCGACAGGGCCTCGCTGTCGCGCTCGATCTGCTTGTAGGCGCCGCCAAAGGGATCGAACTTGAGCGCTGTATAGCCCTTTTCGACGAGGGCGGCCGCCGCCTGGGCAAAGAACTCGGGGTCGCGGGGCCCCTGGTACCAGCCGTTGGCATACACCCGCAGCTTTTCATGGTGCTTGCCGCCAAAGAGCTGCCACATGGGCACGCCCAGGCTCCTGGCCAGGATGTCCCAGCAGGCTTGCTCGATGGCGGCGATGGCGGTGGACCTCTTGTGATAGCGCGCCTTGATCATCTTGAGCCAGACGCGCTCCGGGTGCAGGGGGTCCTCGCCGATCACGTGGGGGCGCAGCTCCTCCAGGTCGCCCAGATTGGGCTTGGTGGCCAGGCCGCCGGTGGCCTCGCCCAGGCCCGTCAGGCCCTCGTCGGTCAGCAGCTTGCAAAAGACCCAGTTCTTCCACGGATTGCCCACCACAAAGGTCTTGATCTCGGTGATTCGCATGGTATGCGCCTCCTATTGGCGATCAAAGGGCTCGGGGCCGCCCGATGTTGGTGCGGTCTCGGCCTCGGGGCTCGCCCCGTCGCGCGTTGCGGGATGGTCCACACCATAGGTCAGCGGCTGACCGCCGGGCCAGGTAAAGAGCGGCTCGAGATCGCGCAGGATGTCGTCGAGGGCACGGTGGTCGTGCTCGTCCATGACGTGGGGCGACGCGTTGCGCGAGCGGGCGCTGCGAATGACACCGCGCCGCTTGAGGACCTCCTTGTAGATGGCGCCCTGGCACTGGATCTCGATGGCGTACAGGGGCGCGAGCAGGCCATAGATGCGCTTGGCCTCGGCGACATCGTCGGCTTCCAGGGCATCCCAAAAGCGCACCATGACGTCGGTGACGTGGCAGCCGGGCATCTGGCCCGCGACGCCGCGGGGGTACTCGAGCAGCATATAGCGGCCACCGGCCCCGCCGAACACGCCCTTGAGGTTGGGCAGGTCGGCGTTCATCAGGGCCGTGATCTTGTGGGTGACGGGGTAGGTCTCTTCCTTGATGTAATCGGCGCCCTCGACCTCGCGCACGATGCGTTCCAGCACGGCGGCC
>SKRJ01000432.1 GCA_007118555.1 Anaerolineae bacterium
ACCCAGAGCGATCTCGTAGAGGAGTTTGGCGCGTCGGACAATCATGCGATGGCGTTTGTGACCGCCAAGGGCTATGTGCTGGCCGCCGATCGCCATGGCGCCGACGTGGCCTTGGTGACGGTGCGCTATGGCTGGGGCTTTACCTGGGCCCAGTACCTGGTGGCGTGTGACAGCGAGATCACGTCGCTGCAGCAACTCCACGGGCGGAGCTGGGCCTATCCCGATGCCGCCTCCACGACGGGCTATCTGGTGCCGGCGTCCAACTTTGTTCAGCATGGGATCGAGCCCGGCGAACGAGTCGTCGCCGGCGGGCATCCCCAGTCGGTGCGGGCTGTGTACGAGGGGCAGGCCGACTTTGCCACCACATTCTATAGCCCGCCCGGCGAGGAGGGCGATTGGGAGATCGGTGATCCGCCCCAGCCCATGGGCGAGATCGAGATCGTCGAGGACCGGGGGGCCGTGCGCGCCTATGCGGGCGACCTGCGCATTCGCGACGCCCGCACGGGCATTCTGAGCGCGCATCGGGACGTGCTGGAGCGCGTGTGTATCCTCGCCATCTCGGACCCCATCCCCAACGAGGCGGTCAGCTTCAGCGGGGGATTCCCCGCCGCGGCCCGCGAGAGTATCGTGCAGGCGCTGCTCGACTATGCCGAGACCGAAGAGGGCTTGGCGGTCCTTGGCAACGCCGAGTTCTATGGTATCAGCGGCTTTACCCGCGTGGACGATTCGATGTTCGACCCGGTCCGCGACATGATCTATGGCCTCGAGCTGGAGGAGGGCGACATCCTGCACTAGGTGGTAAGGTTGACATGCTCGAAGGGGCTGCGCCGCATTCTGCTGTGGCCATGACGCCGGACGAGAGCGTGCGAGCGCGTCCTGTGGCGGGTGGCACCCTTGCGCGTGGGCCATTGATCGCGGTATGATCAGGCATCACCGAGTGCGCAGAGCGTTTCTTTACCGCAAGGAGGCTGACGATGTATTACGGAGCGGACTATTACCCGGAGCACTGGCCCGAGGAGCGCTGGGCGCAGGACGCCCAGATGATGCGCGAGGCGGGGTTCAACGTCGTGCGCATGGCCGAGTTCGCCTGGACGCGCATGGAGCCCCGCGAGGGCGAGTTCAACTTTGGCTGGCTGGATGACGCCATCGCCCTGATGGCCGAGCACGGCATCGAGTCGGTGTTGGGCACGCCGACCGCCGCGCCGCCCGCCTGGATCATGGACGCCTACCCCGAGGCGGCCCTGGTAACCGAGGACGGTCGCGTGATGACCTATGGCAGCCGCCGCAACTATTGCCCGAGCAGCGGTGTGTACCGCGTGCATAGCCAGCGCATTGTGGCCGCCATGGCCGAGCACTATGCCGATAATCCCCATGTGATCGCGTGGCAGATCGACAACGAGTTTGGCGGGCGCTGCTATTGCGCCGATTGCCAGGCAGGGTTCCAGCAGTGGCTGCGCGAGCGCTATGGCACGCTGGACGCGATGAACGCCGCCTGGGGCACCGAGTTCTGGTCGCACATCTATACGGCGTGGGAGCAGGTTCCGCTGCCGTGGGAGGCCACCCGGCTGCACAACCCGTCGCTGGCGCTCAACTATCGCCGTTTCATGTCCGACACCTATGCCGACTATCAGCGGCTGCAGATCGAGATTCTGCGGGAGCTGGCGCCCGATCAGCCGATCTCCCACAACCTGATGGGCTTTGGCTACCCGAACCTTGACTACTTTGACCTGGCCGCCGACCTGGACTTTGTCACGTGGGACAACTATCCCCGTTTCATGGGCACGCCCAACCTGTCCAACCGGGGCCTGGCCCACGACACGATGCGCGGCCTCAAGAACAAGCCGTTCTGGGTGATGGAGCAGCAGGGCGGGCCCACGGGCAACGCCGTGGTCAACGCCACACCGCGCCCCGGCGAGATTCCCTTCTGGGCGTGGCAGGCCATCGCCCACGGCGCCGACGGCATCGTCTTTTTCCGCTGGCGCACGGCCCGCTTTGGCGCCGAAGAGTACTGGCACGGCATCCTGGACCACCACGGCATCCCCAGCCGCCGCTATCGCGAGGTCAAGGAGATGGGCGAGGCCCTGGAGCGCATCGGCGACAAGCTGGACGGCAGCCGGGTGGCGGGCGACGTAGCCATGCTCCTCTCGTACGACTCGCGCTTTGCCTTTCAGAATCAGCCCCACAACCCGCACCTGGACTATCCCGACATCTTTCAGCGGCTCTACCGCTCCGTGTGGGAGCGCAACCTGGGCACCCAGATCGTGTCGCCCGAGGCCGAGCTGGACGGATTCGAGCTGGTGATTGCCCCGATGCTGTACGTCATGGATGAGGAGATCGCCCAGCGCCTGCGCGACTATGTCCGCAACGGCGGCACGCTGGTGGTCACCTGCCGCACGGGCGTCACCGACATGGACAATGGGATCGTGGACGCCAAGCTGCCGGGCCTGTTGGCCGAGATGTGCGGCGTCACGGTGGAAGAGTACGACTCGCTGGATGACGGGCGGACCGTGGCGCTCAAGGGCGCGGGCGAGCTGGCTCACGCCGGGGGCGCCGGGCTGGCCTGGGCCGATGTGCTGGCGCTCGAGGGCGCCGAGGTGCTGGCCCGCTACGACGCCGACTATTACGCCGGCGAGCCGGCCATCACGGTCAATCGGTATGGCGCGGGCAGGGCTGTGTACGTGGGCACCGTCCCCGATAGCGACATGGCAGGGGCGTTGCTGGGCTGGCTGGCCGAGACGACCGGCGTGGAGAGCGCAATCCAGGCGCCCGCGGGCGTCGAGGTCACCGAGCGGGTCTCGGACGAGGGCCGCTTTCTGTTCCTGCTCAACGGCACGGCGCAGGAGCAGGTGGTGGACTTGGGCGAGGGCGGCGAGGAGCGCACCCGTGGCGAGAGCGTCTCGGGCGAGATCAAGCTGGAGCCCCTGGGCGTGAGGGTGGTGCAACGGGCCTGATTCTGGACGCAGGGCCCGTTAGTACGAATCAGCGGCAGGTCATCGGTGGATGGCCTGCCGCCTGGCGTGTAGGGTCATCGGTTGTCGCAACCAGCGTCAGCCCGACTTGTAGTGGCTGCGCAGGACACGCTCCATGAGGCCCGCCGGCAGATGCCGCTTGGCCAGCACGGCCAGTCGCTGCTCCAGGGCGCCCACCTGATAGCGCAGGCGCGGCGCGGGGCTGGCGATGATCCGGGCCAGCACGGGCCCGATGGCCTCGGGCGCCAGTCCCTTGCCCTCGTCGGCCTCGATTACAGCCAGGGCCCGCGCCCGGGCCTGGGCGTAGGGCGAGGCGCCGTCCGCCGTTGTCTCGCGCCTGTTGCCGGTAAAGGGCGTGTTGAAATCGCCCGGCTCGAGCAGCACGACATGGATGCCAAAGGGGGCGACCTCCATGCGCAGGGCCTCTGTCAGGCCCTCGATGGCAAACTTGCTGGCGCTGTACAGGCCCTGAAAGGGCAGTCCCATCAGCCCGCCTATCGAGCTGGTGTTGATGATCAGG
>SKRJ01000034.1 GCA_007118555.1 Anaerolineae bacterium
GATTCGCACTGTGCAGGGCGACATGGCCGATCTCTCGGCGTTCGCCGACGGGAGCTTTGACCTGGTGTTTCATCCCGTGTCCAACTGCTTTGCCCCCGACGTGCGCCCCGTGTGGCGCGAGGCGTTCCGGGTGCTGCGGCCGGGGGGCGTGCTGCTGGCGGGGTTCAACAACCCGGCGATCTACCTGTTCGAGTGGCACGGCGGCGCGACGAACCGCCTGACCGTCCGCTATCGGCTGCCCTATGCCGACAGCGAGAGCCTTACCGAGGAGCAAAAGGCAGAGATGGCGGCCGAGGGCTCGCCCCTCGAGTTCAGCCACTCCCTGGAGGCCCAGATCGGGGGCCAGCTCGAGGCCGGGTTCCTGCTCACCGCCCTGTTCGAGGATCCCTGGGTGGATGCGGAGGACACGCCTCTGAGCGCGTATATGCCGGTGTTCATCGCGACCCGGGCGGTCAAACCATAGGGGTTGTACGCTGGCAGGAGGCCCTCGCCTAGCGTCCCTTCTTGCGTCCCAGGGCCACGGTGATCTCGCTGCGGTTGTGGAACAGCTGGCGGGCGCCCAGAACCGTCGCCTGCTGTCGGAGCAGGGACAGCGTCTCGGTCGCAACGCGGGCCATGTGGCCCTCGGGCAGCTTGAGGGTCATCAGCGCCCAGCCACGGGGCGCCAGCCGCTCCATGGCCGCCAGGGTGAGGCCGGCCGACTCGAGGGCGTCCATGCGCATGTCGTTGAGGATCACGTCGTAGCGCGCCCCATTGCGCTGCAGGTAGGCCTGGGCAAGCTCGCGGACATGCTCGATGCCCGGATCGTCGGCCAGGCGCGGGTCCAGCTCGGCGGGATCCACGGCGACCACGCGCATCCCCCTGTTGCGCAGGATCCGGGTCCAGCCACCGGGGGCGGCGCCCAGGTCGAGGGCCGTGCCCCGGGCGGGGATGGCCAGCCCGAACAGCTCGACGGCCTCCAGCAGCTTGAACTCGGCCCGGCTGATCTGCTCGGGCTCGCGGCGAAAGCGGCGCTCGCCCCCGGCCCAGCCGCTCAAGTTGTCCCGCGTGCGCGACACCCCCAGGTAGCCGCTGTTCCCGGCCAACACCACGGAGAGCACCTGCTGGGGATCGCGCACATCCAGCGGCAGGCCCTGGGACGCAACGAGTTTTGCCAGGCGCATGTTGACGTCATAGGGCCCATAGGACCAATCCTCGCCCAGCAGCCGCGTCTGCACCGAAAAACGCTCGCCAGCGTGCAGACGCGGTACGAGTTGCAGCGCTGCCTGGGCCAGGGGCTCGGGCTCAAAGATGTGCTTGTGCACCGAGAGCTGCCTCTGTACGGGGCAGATGTGCCGACAAAAGACCGGCGGTTCTGCCCGCAGCCGGTGGGCCAGGGCGTCCCAGGTCATGACCAGGGCCAGCCGGCCCACGCCTGGCGCCAGCCAGTCCAGCAGTTTCGCGTGCGGGTCCGCGGCCTGTAGCTCGCCCAGGGCGATCTGGCCCGCGGCGGCGTCGGCGGTGAATATGAGTTGGCGTTCTACGGGCGTACCCTGGTCGATTGGCACGGCGTTGCCCCTTCCTCTGTCGCTTGGCTATGGGCCTGGACGGGAACATTCTAGCGCAATGCGCCGCCAGCGCCAGTATATGGCAGGGCACGCCCTTGACGCGCCCCTCGCAACGGGCTAGAGTAGCGACGCGTGAGTACACCACCCACCCACCGGAGGAAGAGCCATGGTCAAAATCGTCTTTTTGGGCGCCGGTAGCACCATCTTTGCCAAGAACGTCCTGGGCGATGCGCTGCATGTGCCCGCCCTGCGCGACGCCGAGATCGCTCTGTTGGATATCGACCCGGATCGTCTGCACGTGTCCCAGGTGATGGTCGAGAACATGGCCCGCACCCTGGGGGCCGGCGCCACCGTCAAGTCGTACCTGGCCGAGGACGCCGAGGAGGCCTTTCGCGATGGCGACTATTTCGTCAACGCGATCCAGGTGGGCGGCTATGAGCCCTCTACCGTCATTGATTTCGAGATCCCGAAAAAGTACGGTCTGCGCCAGACCATTGGCGACACCCTGGGGATTGGCGGAATCTTTCGCGCCCTGCGCACCATCCCCGTGATGTTGGACTATTGCGAGATCATCGAGCGGGTGGCGCCCGACGCCCTGCTGCTCAACTATTCCAACCCCATGGCGATGCTGACCGGTGCCATCCTGCAGGCCACCGACGTCGATACCGTGGGGCTGTGCCACAGCGTCCAGGTGTGCGCGCCACATCTCTGCCGGGAGCTGGATCTGCCCGACGACGACCTGCAGTGGCGCGTCGCAGGCATCAACCATATGGGCTGGTTGCTGGAGATCACCCGCCACGGCGAGGACCTGTACCCCGAGATCAAGCGGCGCGCCGAGCTGCCCGAGTACAAATCGCGGGATGCGGTCCGGTTCGAGCAGATGAAGTGGTTCGGCTATTACGTGACCGAGTCCAGCGAGCATGCGGCCGAGTATGTGCCCTGGTTCATCCGCAGGGACGCCCCCGAGCTGATCGAGCGGTTCCATGTCCCGCTGGACGAGTACCCGCGGCGCTGCGTGCGCCAGATCGGGCGCTGGGAGAGCATGCGCGAGGAGCTGCTGGCCGATACGCCCATTCACCACGAGCGCGGCCACGAGTATGCCTCGTACATCTTGGAGGCCATCGAGACGGGCGAGCCCTTTACCTTTGGCGGCAACGTGCTCAACACCGGCCTGATCACCAACCTGCCGGACGATGCCACCGTTGAGGTGATGTGCGTCGCGGACCGCAGCGGCATCACGCCTACGTTCGTGGGGGACCTGCCGCCCCAGTGCGCCGCCCTGAACCGCACCAACATCAACGTGCAGGATCTCACCATCGAAGCGGCGCTGACCCAGAGGAAAGAAGCTATCTATCAGGCAGCCCTTCTCGATCCGCACACGGCGGCCGAGCTGACCATCGACCAGATCGTGGCCCTGTGCGACGAGTTGATCGAGGCTCACGGCGACTATTTGCCCACCTATATCTAGCAAGTGCTTATGCAAAACAGTCCCACGGATCCGCTCCGTGGGACTGTTTGCTTGCCTGCCAAGAGCGGCTAGAGCCTGCTGAGGATCTCGCTGCGCTTGGTGTTGAACTCTTCTTGAGTGATCAGGCCATTGTCCAAGAGTTCCTGCAGGGTCTTGAGCGCCGTCATGGGATCCTGCGCTGGGCCTGTGGCCGGTGCGCCACCAGACTGCGCCGGCTGGGCTGGCGGCGCCGGCTGAGATGGCGCGGCAAAAGAGTCCGCCATGGCGCGGGCGGCGGCCATGCCGGCCCCCAGGCCCAGGCCGATCTGGGCGGTGCCGGCGGCTGCTCCTCCGCCCTCGGCCTGCGCTGCGTCGCCCACGGCACGGGCGGTGCGGAACTTCATGTAGCGATCCATGTCGCCGATGGCACCCATCGAGGCGGCCTCGTCGATGGCGGCGCTGGTCTCTTCGGTGGGGCTGATGGACAGCAGATA
>SKRJ01000033.1 GCA_007118555.1 Anaerolineae bacterium
AAGGCCGTGGGCGAGGCCGAGTGGGAGTGGCTCGTGGCCAAGTTCGCCGCCTATGCCGACTGGGTGGGCCGCTATGATGTGGACCTGGTGTTCGAGTTCCTCGGCCCGCAGGTGGGTCGACCCGATCCCCGCCGCATCATGTACCCCTGGGTCATGAGTCTGGACGCGGCCCTGGAGCTGATCGAACGGGTCAACCGCCCGAACCTGGGCCTGATCCTAGATGTCATCCACTGGTGGGCCGGTGGCGCCACGTATGACGACCTGCACAAGGTCAAGGGCCTGCCCATGGTACTGCATGTATTCGATCTGCCCGAAGGCGTCGATCCCGAGACCATGGCCGACTCGGATCGCGTTCTCCCCGGCGAAGGCTTCATCGACCTGGTGCGTTGGCTGAGCATCCTCAAGGCCGATGGCTATGACGGCGATCTGATGCCCGAGGTGTTGGGGCCGCGGGCCGTGGATCTGGCCGAGGCCGACTCGTGGGAGGGGCCGCGCCTGGTGCGCGATGTGTACACGCAGCTTCTAGAGCAGGTGGAAGCGGAAACCTAGGAAAAAGGGGGCAGGATGGAACAGGAGACAACAGGCGCCGAGCTGGCGCGGTGGATCACCGATCGTGTTCAGGAAATCTGCGCCGGGCCCGAGAACACACTGCAGGGGCGTTTCGACGAGCCGGCCTGGGGCGAGCCGTTGGTGGGTTTTGCCCGGGGCAGCGACGGCCTGTGGGACGAGTACAAGGAGTTCGTGGGCCCCGAGCATTGGACGCCGGCCGAAATCTTTCGGCTGAGCTATCCCGATCTGGCGGTAGAGGCGCAGGAGCTGGCCGTGGTATCGTGGGTGCTGCCTCAAACCGAGGCCACCAAGGCCGACAACCGGCAGGAGGAGGTCTATCCCGCCGAGCGCTGGGCCCGCTCGCGCATCTATGGCGAAGAGTTCAACGATGCGCTCAAACGCCAGGTGGCCGAGGCGCTGACAGAAGCGGGCTATCCCGCCGTCGCGCCCGGCATCTCGCCCGCGTTCCAGAGCGTCAGTTCGGAGCGGTTCGTCTACTCGTCCACCTGGTCCGAGCGCCACGCCGCCTATGCCTGTGGGCTTGGCACCTTTGGCCTCAGCGATGGGCTGATCACGCCGGTGGGCAAGGCGATGCGGGTGGGCTCGGTGGTGGTGCGGGCCGATCTGCCCCCCACGCCGCGCCCCTACACCGATCATCAGGCCTACTGCCTGTTCCACGCCCGGGGCACCTGCGGCGACTGCATTCAGCGCTGCCCTGTGGGGGCCATCACCGAGGCGGGGCACGACAAGGTCGTGTGCCGGGAGCACCTGGGGCGCACCCGAGCCCATGTGCGCGAGGCGTACGGGTTCGAGGGCTATGGCTGCGGCCTCTGCCAGACCAGAGTGGCGTGTGAATCGGGCATCCCGCCCGCGCTGGCGCCCTAGCAGCGAGGCTGCGCCAAAGCGATGACAGAGAAACCGGGGGCTGGCGACATGCCGGCCCCTGACGTCTCTCCACCGCTCCCCCACCTACAGCGTTTCGAACTGGGAGATCGCACGTTTCATCACACAATGCTGTGGTATCACATATCCTTTGATATCTCCGTAGAGTCCATCGAATGCGAGTTGACACGACGCCCCCGGTCGGCCTATGATGGCTCTTCAGAACGCTCAGCCTGTAATACACAGCGCTGTAGAGACACCCTCGAGCCCAGCCTGATCGAGCTGGGCCACCGCCCAGAAAGGTGATTGCACAAAAATGCCTGAACGCCATGAACAACTGCTCCAGACCCTTACCCAAGAGTATCGCCAGGCCTTTCCCCGCTCGGAGCAGGGCCAGGAGCGCGCCGCCAAGGTCCTGGTGGACGGCATTAGCCACGGCGCTCGCACCTATCGGCCGTTCCCGCTGCGCGTGCGCGCCGCTCGTGGGGCCCACATCACCGAGGCGGGCGGCGACTCGCTGATCGATTACTGGCAGGGGCACTTTGCCAATATCCTGGGCCACAATCCGCCCGTCGTCACCGAGGGGCTGGCCGCCATGCTGCAGGAGGGCTATGGCCTGCAGACGGGCCTGCCCGAAGAACGCGAGGCCGAGTTCGCCGAGGTGCTCGCGCGGGCCACCAGCGCCGATCAGGTACGCCTCACCACGTCGGGCACGTTGGCCACCATGTATGCGTTGATGATCGCCAGGGCCTATACGGGGCGCACGATGGTGCTCAAGGTGGGCGGCGGCTGGCACGGGGCCAATCCCCTGGCCCTCAAGGGCGTGGCCCACAGCGACGACGGCTATGATCACGTCGACTCAGCGGGGGTGCCCTCCTCGGCCGAGCAAGAAATCGTGGTAACGCGCTATAACGATGTCGACGCCCTGGAGCGGGTCTTTGGCACCTACGGCGATCAGATCGCCGCCTTTATTTTCGAGCCGTGCCCTAGCATCGCCGGGTTCATTCCCGCGACGGACGAGTACATGCAAGCCGCCCGTCACCTTACCTCGCACCACGGGGCGCTCCTGATCCTGGACGAGGTGATCACCGGCTTTCGCTATTGCGCCTCGGGGGCCCAGAGCCTGTATGGCGTACAGGCCGACCTCTCCACCTATGGCAAGGTCATTGGCGGGGGTATGCCCATCGCGGCCGTGGCGGGCCGGTCCGATCTGCTGGCCCTGATCGGCGAGAACGCCAGGCCCCGGGTGTGGTTCAACGGCGGCACCTACTCGGCCCATCCCCTCTCGGTGGAGGGCGGCCTGCTCATGTTGCGGCATCTGATCGCACACGAGGACGAGCTCTATCCCGCCCTGGCAGAAAAGGGCGAGCGCCTGCGCCAGGGCATCGAGCGGGTGATGGCGAAGCATGGTGTGCTGGCGCGCTGCACCGGCGGCGGCAACGAGGTCATCCAGGGAAGCTCGCTGGGCACGGTCTATTTCCCGCTGCATGAGGACCTGGAGCCCCGGGGCGCCGAGGAACTGAACGACCCGCGCCTGTGCGATGTCACCATGACCGAGCGCGTGCTCAAGCTGGGGCTGCTGTTGCAAGGCGTGAACGTGATGCACGGGCTGGGCGCCATCTCGATGGCCCACACCGAGGAGGTTCTGGAGCGCACCCTGGAGGCGTTCGACGCCGTGGCCCAGAGGATCCGGGCCGAGGCATAGCGGGCTCGGTCAGTAGGCGTGGCGATCGCCTCGAAAGAGGTTGATCACCGTACGCACAATGATCTTGAGATCGAACAGCAGCGACCAGTTCTCAACATAGTAGAGATCATACTTGGTGCGCTCGACGATGGAGGTATCGCCGCGCAGCCCATTGACCTGGGCCCAGCCCGACATGCCGGCTTTTTCCGAGTGTCGCTCCATATAGCGAGGCACCACCTGGCGGAACTGCTCCACAAAGATGGGGCGCTCTGGCCGGGGGCCCACCAGGCTCATGTCCCCCACCAGGACATTGATGAGTTGGGGGAGCTCGTCCAGCGAGAGGCGCCGTAGCAGGGCGCCCAC
>SKRJ01000124.1 GCA_007118555.1 Anaerolineae bacterium
CCGTATACGTAGCCCTCGAGCGCGGCTATTTCGCCGAGCAGGGCCTCGAGATCGAGCTAGACTATGGCATGGAGACCGACCTGTTGCAGCGTCTGGCCACCGGCAACCTGCGCTTTGCCATCGGCAGCGGCGATCAGGTGGTGCTGGCGCGGGCCAACGGCCTGCCCGTGGTGTACGCCGCAAACTGGTACCGGCGCTTTCCCGTCTGCGTGGTGGTAATGGCCGATAGCGGCATCGAGACGCCAGAGGATCTGATCGGCCGGACGGTGGGCATCCCCGCGCTGGAGGGCGCCAGCTATATCGGGTGGCTCGCCTTTTTGGATGCGGCCGGTATCCCCCGCGACAGCGTGGACCTGCAGGTCATTGGCTATACGCAGGTGGCCAGCCTGACGGAGAACCGGGTCGACGCGGCGGTCTCGTATGCGCTGAACGAGCCGGTGCAACTGCGCCAGGCCGGCTATGACATCAATGTCTTTTATTTCGACGCGTACACACAGCTCGTCTCCAACGGGCTGATCACCAACGAGGACACCATCGACACCGATCCTGAGCTGGTGCAGCGCGTGGTGACCGCCTTTGTGCAGGGCATCGAGGCCACCCTGGCCGATCCAGAGGCCGCCTTTGCCATCACCCGCCAGTACATCCCCGAGATGGACGATGACACGGCCGTGCTGCAGCGCGCGGTGCTGGAAGAGTGTCTCGATTTCTGGCAGGCCGAGTCGCTGGGGCACAACGATCCAGCAGCGTGGCAAGAGTCGGTGAGGTTGCTGCAGGGCCTGGGCCTGGTTACCACCGATCTGGATCCCGAGGCGCTCTACACCAACGACTTTGTGCCATGAGCGTTAGGGCCTCGCGTCCGAGCGACAGCTCCTCGCTTCCGAGCGACAGGGCTTCGCTTCCGAGCGGCGGGGGACCGCTGCTCGTAGCCGAGCATCTTCAGATGATCTTTGGGTCGGCGGACAGCCGGCTCGAGGCGCTGGAAGAGGCCACCTTTTCGGTCATGCCCAACGAGTTTGTGTGCATCATCGGCCCCTCGGGCTGCGGCAAGTCCACCTTGCTCCGCATCCTGGGGGGGCTGGTCGTGCCGACTGGCGGCCGCATCCTGTTGGGTGGAGAGCCCCTCACCGAGCCGCAACAGCGTATCGGCGTGGTCTTTCAGCATCACAACCTGATGCCCTGGCGCACGACCCTGGCCAATGTGCGCCTGCCGCTGGAGATTCAGCGCGTCCCGCGGGACGAGGCCGATCAGCGCGCCCTGGCGATGCTCGATCTGGTGGATCTGCGCGATTTTGCCGACGCCCTGCCGCGCGACCTGTCGGGGGGCATGCTCCAACGGGTGGCCCTGGCGCGCGAGCTGGTCTATAACCCCGATGTGCTGCTGCTGGACGAGCCCTTTGGGGCGCTGGACGCTCTCACCCGCGAGCAGTTGAACTGGGAGCTGTTGCGCATCTGGCAGGCGCGCCGCACCACGGTGGTCATGGTCACCCACAGCATCCAGGAAGCCGTGTTCCTGTCGGACCGTGTGTTGGTCATGTCACCCCGACCGGGGAGCATCGAGTGCGAGGTGGCCATCGACCTGCCCCGCCCCCGCTCGACCGACGATCTGTATGCGCCGCGTTTTCTCGAGCTCTCGCGCACCCTGCGCGCCGCCCTCATGCAAGAGAGCGAGAGCCCTTGCCGTTGAGACGGGGTCCTATTGTGGCTGCTGCGGAGCCGCCGCATACCTCTCGGCGTCGGCCCGCGGGTCATGCACGAGAAGGTGCATATAGAGGATCCCCACCAGGGTGAACGCCACCGCCACGACGAACATGAGCTGGTAGCCAAACAGATCCACCAGCCAGCCGCCCACCAACGGCGCCATCAGGATCGGCACCGCATTGACGGTGCTGGCCAGCGCCGAGTAGGTGGGCATCTCCTCCGGCGGGCCAAACTCCATGGTGATATTGATGCCCGAGATCATCCCGGCGGCCATGGACATGTTTGCCAGCATGAACACCAGATACAGCCAGAATTCGTGTCGGACCACCAGGACCAGGCCCAGCGCGATCACCAGGAACAGACTGCCCAGCTCGGCCAAAAGCTTGTTGCCCTGGCGGTCCGCAAAGACCCCCAATAGCGGCGTGCTCACCGTCTGCCCCAGCAGGGCCGCCATGGTGAGGTTGGCAGCGTAGGCGTCCGAGATGTTGAACGCAAAGCGGGCATAGACGATATAGAACGTCATCCCCATGGTGCCCAGCAGCATCAGATTGCGCCCCACAAGAAACCGCCAAAAGTTGCGATCCTGGCGCAGCAGTTGTGGCAGGCGCCGCCAGTACTCGTGGTTGGAGAGCGCCGGCGCTCTGGGTTGCAAGGTCGGCTCGCGATTCAGGCTCATGAGACCCCACGAGATCAACTGGGCGATGCAGCAGAACATAAAGATGATGGCAAAAGAGTAGGGATAGTCGTAGCGCAGGAATACCTGGCGAGAGATGGCCGCGCCCCCCATGCCCATGAGCCCGCCGAGAGCATTGCTCATCCCAAAGAGCAGCCCCCGCCGGCGCAGCGGCACCACCTTGGCGATCATGGCCTTCCAGGCCGGGTTCAGCAGCCCGCCACTGCCTGTAGCCATCATGAGCGAAAGGGCCAGAATGGCATAGGCCAGACCGCGAGGCGCATCGGGCCACAAAAAGATCGAGAGGGCGATCACACCATAGGGCAAGCGCTCGAAAAGACTCAGGCGCACCACAAAGGGCTTGGCGCGAGCCAGAGTCTGGGCTTTGCGGGCCAGCAAGAGCTGGGGGAAAAAGAACATGGCGCTCTGCATGGCCGGGATCAGGCCGATCAGGACCGCAGAATCGGTGAGATAGCTGCTGTAGAGAGCGAGCACCGTGGCCCCAAAGATAAAGCTCATGGCAAACTGCCAAAAGCCCGAGACCAGCACGTTAACGCCGAAATTCCAGCGCTGGTTGGCCCGGATATAGGCCCGGGCGGCCTCTTGCTCCTGATCCTGCCCGCCCGGCAGGCCCGCTATAGTCTCATCCCTTACGGTTACCGTCACTATCCCTCCGCCAACTCGACAGACGGGACAGCCGGTGGCTCCAGCGCGATCTCTTGGCGCGGCTCGCGCACGCCCCAGCGCATCATGGCCCAGCCCGCAAAGAAAAAGAGGATGCCGGCGACAAAGAGGGTCGCAAAGCCCGCCGTATCGGCCAGCCAGCCCCCCACCAGGGGCGCCAAGAGCACGGGGATCCCCGAGAGCGTGCCGGCCAAGGCCGTAAAGGTGGGGAGCTCGTCCTCCGAGCAAAACTCCATCGTTATGCCCATATTGGCCAGATGGATGGTCGCCCGGCCGGCGCTGAACAGCACAAAGGCCGGATAGAGGGCCAGCGACGAACGCGCCAGCAGGACCAGCAGCACCGAGCCGGCCCCGAGCAGGGCGCCCAGCTCTGTGAGCCATTTATTGCCTCGTAGATCGGCCAGGCGGCCCATGAGGGGCG
>SKRJ01000268.1 GCA_007118555.1 Anaerolineae bacterium
GATCCTGGTGCGGTTGCTGCAGGAGGATGAGGCCGAGGCCGAGTCGGTGCTGGCCTGGCTCGAGGGCACCGATCCTGACGCGCCGCTGACGCTGGCCGCCCGCCGCCTCGTGGACGAGTGGGCCGGCCCCGAGGAGCTGTCTGCCCTGTGCGCCGCGATCCAGAGCGATCTCGACGCGTATGACGAGCCCACAGGCCCCTTGGAGTACCAGGGCTATGGCAACCCCGCTCTGACGGCGGAGGATGTCTGCGAGCTATCGTAGCGAGCGACAGTCGCGCTCTACAGGAAACGGAAAGCGCGAGAGCCAATACCGGGAAGCATCCGGGCCGGCTCTCGCGCTTTCTCGTCCAGGGGTCTGGAGCGCGTTGTGGACCGTGTCTTTACGCCACCAGGGGCGCCGTGGCCTTGAACTGGCTCATGTACATGCGATGGTAAAAGCCGCCCATGTCCAGAAGCTCCTGGTGGGTGCCTCGCTCGATGATCTGCCCGTCGTCGATCACCAACACCTGATCGGCGTTGCGGATGGTGCTCAGGCGGTGTGCGATCACAAAGGCTGTGCGCCCTTCCATCAGCTTGAGCAGCGCCGCCTGGATATGCTGCTCGGTGCGGGTGTCGATCGAGCTGGTGGCCTCGTCCAGCACCAGGATGCCCGGATCGGCCAGCATCACCCGGGCGATGGCCAGCAACTGGCGCTGGCCCTGGGACAGGTTGCCGCCCTGTTCCGAGAGCTTGGTGTCGTAACCGTGGGGCAGCCGCCGGATAAAGTGGTCGGCGTTGGCCAGCACCGCCGCCTCGATGACTTTCTCGTCGGTGGCATCCAGCCGCCCATAGCGGATGTTCTCCATGACCGTATCGGCAAACAGCACCGTATCCTGCAGCACGATGCCAAGCTGCTGCCGCAACGAATCCATCCGCAGGTCGCGCAGATCCACGCCGTCGATGCGGATCGCACCCGCGTCAATGTCGTAAAAGCGGGTCAGAAGGTTGACGACCGTGGTCTTGCCAGCGCCGGTGGGGCCCACCAGGGCGATGGTCTGGCCCGACTCGGCGTGAAAGCTCACGTCCTTGAGCACGGGCACGCTCTCGGTGTAGGAGAACCGGACCTCGTCAAACACCACGTCGCCATGCAGGTCGTCGAGCGCCGTGGCGTTGGGGACATCGACCGGCTCGGGGATCTCGTCCATGATCTCGAACACCCGCTCGGCGCCGGCCAGCGCTGACTGCAGCATGTTGTACAGGTTGGCCATCATGTTCAGTGGGCGCCCAAACTGGCGGGCATAGCTGACGAAACTGGCGATGGTGCCCACGGTGGCATAGCCCAGCAGCGTGAACAGGCCGCCCGCCCCGGCCACGATGGCCAGGCCCATGTTGTGGATCATGTTGGACATGGGGCCCAGCAGGCCCGAGTACGTCTGGGCAAAGGTCGCGGCGGCTCGAAACTCTTGATTGGCCACGTCAAACTGGCGGATGGCATCCTCTTCGCGCCCCATCGATTTGATGACGGGCAACCCCGTGACGGTCTCTTCGATATAGCCGTTGAGCTTGCCGAGAGAGGCCTGCTGCTCGCGGAAACCGCGCCGCGTATAACGCGTGATGTGGCGGGTCAGGGCGGCCATGGCCGGTAGCGTGATCAGGCTGACCAGGGCCAGGCGCCAGTTCAGGGCCAGCATGGTGCCTGCCACCATGGCCAGAGTCACTGCCGACGACATGAGCTGGGTTACGCCCATGGAGAGCACGGCGCTAATGGTGTCCACGTCGTTGGTGAGACGGCTCATGGTCTCGCCGTGGGGGCGCGTGTCGAAATAGCGCAGCGGCAGGGTCTGCAGCTTGTCGAACAGGTCGCGGCGCAGGTGCCGCACCGTGCGCTGCGAGACGCCCGCCATCACATAGGACTCGCCATAGTGCACCAGCGACGCCAGCCCGTAGACCGTCAGCATCAAGAGGGCGATGCGGCTCAGGCCGGGCAGGTCCTTCTGCAGGATGTAGTCGTCGATGGCGACGCCGAGCAGAAAGGGGCCGGCCACGCCCAGGGCCGAGCTCACGGCCACCATGCAGGCGACCAGCACCAGCGATGCCCTTTGGGCCCCCAGGTAGCCCCAGAGGCGCCGCAGGGTGCCCCGGGGGTTCTCGGCCCGCTCAAAGGCGCCCATGCCCATCATGGGGCCGCGCCGCATGCCGGGTCGGCCCTGGGGCGGCCGCGAAGAAGAGGACTGCCCGGATCCCTTGGAACGATCAGCCATTGGCAGCTACTCCATTTCCGAGTTGCGATTCATAGATTTCCTGATAGATGGAGCTCGATGCGAGCAGCTCTTGATGGGTGCCCTGGGCCGCGATGCGCGCACCATCCAGCACGATGATATTGTCGGCCTGAAGCACGGTGCTGATGCGCTGCGCCACCACCACGCAGGTGCAGCCCGTCAGGTGCTCGTCAAGCGCCTCTTGAATCAGCGCCTCGGTCTCGACGTCCACGGCGCTGGTGCTGTCGTCCAGGATCAGGATCGTGGGGCGCATCACCAGCGCCCGCGCGATGGCCATGCGCTGCTTTTGCCCACCCGAGACGTTCACACCCCGCTGGCCCAGCATTGTGTCATAGCCATCGGGAAATGACATGATGAAATCATGGGCTTGCGCCAGCCTGGCGGCCTGCACCACCTCTTCGTCGGTGGCCTCGGGGCGGCCATAGCGCAGGTTCTCGGCGATGGTGCCGCTGAACAGGAACGGGTCCTGCATGACGATGGCCACCTGCCGGCGCAACGCCCGCTGCTGGATCTCGCGCACGTCCAGGTGATCGACCATCAGGCGGCCCTGCTTGACGTCGTAAAAGCGGGGGATCAGGTGGGCCAGGGTGGACTTGCCCGAGCCCGTCGCCCCCAGAATGGCCACGGTCTGCCCTGGCTGGATCGAAAGATCGATGCCATCCAGCACGGGCTCCTCGCCATCGCTGCCATAGGCAAAGGCGACCTTTTCCAGGTCGACGCCGCCCAGGCATGGCAACTCGACCACGGCCTCCGGCAGATCGGTCACCACGGGCTCGCTGTCCAGAATCTCGATCAGCCGCTCGGCCGAGGCCTGGGCGCGCGACACGCGGGTCAGCAACATGCCCACCATCATCAGCGACATCAGCGTCGTGATGAGATAGTTGACCGAGGCCATGATCTGCCCGATCTGAGCCTGGCCCTGGGTGACCTGCACGCCGCCAAACCAGATCACGCCCACGATGCCCAGGTTGAGGGCCATCATGAGGAACGGGCCAAAGGCGGCCACGGTGCGCTCGGCGCGAATCGAACGCGAGGCCAGGTTCTCGTTGGCAGCCGCGAATCGTCTGCGCTCGTGATCCTGTCGCACAAAGGCCTTGATCACCCGCACACTGGCCAGGTTCTCCTGCACCACCATGTTGACGCCGTCGATAGCCTTTTGCACGGCGCTAAAGAGCCTGTGGGCGAACTTGATGATGAGCAACAGCCCGATGCCGACGATGGGCACCAGCCCCAACAGCAGCAGGGCCAGGCGCGGGCTGGTGATGATCATCATGGTCAGGCTGCCCACCAGCAGCAACGGCGCGCGTACCAGGATGCGTAGTGTGATCAGGACGACCTCCTGGACCTGTGTGACGTCGTTGGTGAGCCGGGTCACCAGCTCGCCCGTGCCCAGGTTGTCCAGGTTGCCAAAGGAGAGGGACTGGATCTTGCGATATAGGGCATCGCGCAGGTCCGCCCCATAGCCCTGGCCGGCGCGCACGCCGAGGATACAGTTGCCCACGCCCCCCAACATGCCCACGGCGGCGAGCCCGACCATGGTCAGGCCGGTGCGCAGGACGATGGTCATATCGAGCTGGGCGATACCTACGTCGATGATGTGCTGCATCAGCCGAGGCTGGGCCAGGTCCATGGCTACCTCGATCAGCATCAGGAACGGGGCAATGAGCGCCTCTTTCCAGTAGGGGCGCATGTACGGCAGGAGCCGTCGAATCAGTAGCATACGTCCTCCCAACAAAGATCAGACGCGCGCGTGGGTCTATCCCCTGTTACCATCGACCCTGGACAAGTTGGCGCGCACGCGCTTGAACAGCGCTCTGAGCACGTCCTGCTCCTCCATCGTAAGGCCCTCAAAGGTCTCGTTCTCCAGCGTCTGCCACATGTCGGCGACGCGCTGGCGTACGACCTGGCCATGCTCGGTGAGGTACACGCGCGAAACGCGCTGGTCATCGGGGTCGGGCTGGCGATTGACGAACCCGGCATCCTCCATGCGCTGCAGCATCTTGGTGATGGTGGCCGGGGTGACCTCCATCCGGGAGGCAAGCTCGGAATGGGCGAGGCCCTCTTCATTCCACAGAACGTTCAGCAAAAAGGGCTGGCCCCTGTGCAGCCCGATCGAGCGAAAGAGCGACTGGGCGCGGGTATGATGCAGTCGGCAGATCTGCGCAAGCAGATGACTGAGTCGAATCTCGTTGTCTGACTCCATAGTAGGACTCCTTCTTCGTTAGCCGGTAAATAGTCAGTCGGCTAAATTCTATCAGAAGTGCCTTGGGATGTCAAAATTCTTCGGTAAGCTGTTCTCGGTCTATGAAGGTAGTCCGTCGTCAAGGGCCTGGCGCACCCCTATCTCGACAAGGAACCGGTCGCGTGGTACCATAGCGGCAATCAGATTTCATCGAACGACCATGCTGCAAGTAACGCGCATGCGCGGGAGAAGAACCATGAGTATTGAACCAGAGCAAGCTATGCAAGAGGTCTATGACGTTCTGATCATCGGGGCGGGGCCAGCAGGGGCCACAGCCGCGATCTATACCGCTCGCGCCGAGTTGAGCACGCTGGTGGTGCACCGCGGTTTGGGCACCGGCGCTGCATCGATGGCGGAGCGCATCGTCAACTATCCCGGCATCCCCGACGAGTTGACCGGCGACGAACTGGTGCGACGCATGCATGCCCAGGCCGAGTCCTTTGGCGCCCACTTTGTGCAGGACGCGATCCTCACCACCGACCTCGAGAGCGAGCCCAACTCTGCCAGCGGCAATCAGGGATACTATCGCGCTCGCAGCGTGATCATCGCTACGGGTTCCATGGGGCGCGGTGAGCAGGTGGACGGCGAGGAGGACCTGGTCGGGCGCGGCGTGTCGTATTGCGCCACCTGTGACGGCGCCTTTTTCCGCGACCAGGTGGTGGCCGTTGCCGGCAACCACAACGAGGCCATCGAAGAGGCGATGCTGCTGACCCGCTTTGCCCGGGAGGTGCATCTGTTGGTTCAGACCCCCGAGCTCCGCGCCGATTCTCACCTGATCGAGGAGATCACCGCGGAAGACAGGGTGACGATCCATCTCGCTACCCGTCTGTTGGAGGTGCTTGGCGACGACGAGGTGACCGCGGTGCGCATTCGCCCCCGTGGCCAGGAGGAGCGCACGCTGCATGTGAGCGGCGTGTTCATCTACTTGCAGGGACGCCGTCCCATTACCGACTTTGTGGGCGACCAGTTGGAGCGTAACGATGCCGGCTGCCTTCAGGTGGGCGCCATGATGGAGACGGCCCTCCCGGGCGTCTTTGCGGTGGGCGATCTGCTGTGCAACCACCTCAAACAGCTCGTGGTCGCTGCCGGCGATGGCGCCACCGCCGCGCGGGCCGTCGAGCGCTATCTGTCGGGTCGCGAGCGCCTGCAGCCGGACTGGCACTAGCGTCAAGGGGATCGCCCACTGGCATTGCTGTCTCGCTAACCAGAGAAGAGTCTATGACCCTACAAAACCACCTTGCTGTCGCCGGATCTGCTCCGTTCTTGCAGACCGTTCTGGATGCTCTCACCGCCAGCATCGTCATCCTGGACAAGGATGGCGTGATTATCGCGACAAATGCCTCCTGGCGCCGCTTTGGAGACGAGAACGGTCTGGCCTGGACGGACTATGGCATGGGGCGCAACTATCTCGCTACCATGGACCTGGCCGAGGGCGATCAGTCCCTGGACGCGCGGGTGGCGGCCGTCGGCATTCGTCAGGTCATGGCGGGGCAGCGCGAGAGCTTTTCCCTGGAGTATCCGTGTGACAGCCCTGATGAAGAGCGGTGGTACATCATGTGGGTCACACCGCTGGAGCCTGCGGGTGGCGGCGGTGTCGTCATTGCCCACGAGGAAATCACAGCGCGCAAGCTCTCCGAGTTTGCGGCCGAAGCCGCCCGGCGGGCCGAGACGCAGCAGCGGCGCATCGCCGAGCGCAGGCGCGCCATCGCCGCCGGGCTGGGCGATGCCCTGGGCATCCTGAACTCGGATCGTCCCCTGCAGGATGTTCTGGGCTATATCGTCGAGCTGGCGCATCGCTTGCTGGGCGCCAGGACGGTGGCCTTGCTCGAGGCCGGCGGTAGCGAGCCTCTGTGCGTGCGCACCTCGGGTGCGGGCGATGCCTCGCTGTCGAGCGCCCTATGCGGCAGGATCTGGGAGCGGCTGGCCCGCGACGGGGCCGGACAAGAGATCCTGCTCTTGGACAGCGCCATGCTCGGCGGCACGCAGGCAGGCACCGTGTTGGTGGCCCCGATCCGCGTGCAGGGCGAGGCGTATGGTGTGTTGTTCGTCGACTATGCCCGGCCCCGCACGATGCTGCAGGAGGAGGTGGAACTTGTGCGGGACGTGGCGATACAGATCAGCCTCGCCGTGGGAAACGCCTACCTGCGAGAGCGGGTCGAGTCGCAGGCCATCGCCGCCGAGCGCAGCCGTATGCTGCGAGAGCTGCATGACTCGGTCAGCCAGGCGCTCTTTTCCGCCAATCTCATCGCCGATGCGTTGCCGCGCCTGTGGGAGCATCATCCGGAGCAGGCCAGGCAGGGGCTGCAAGAGCTGACCCGCCTGACCCGCACGGCCCACGCCGACATCCGCAGTCTGTTGCTGGACCTGGGGCCGAGCGCGGTGACGCAAGAGCCCCTGGGCGTCCTGTTGCATCGCCTGGCCGATTCCGTCTCGAGTCGCAGCGGGCTCCCCATCCAGGAACGCGTCGATGCCACACTGGATCTGCCGGTGGCGGCCAAGATCGCGCTGTACCGCATCGCCGAGGAGGCCCTGAACAATGCCATCAAGCACGCACGGCCTACCGAGCTACAGATCGCGCTGGAGCCGGCTGACGGGGGCGTACAGCTGGCGGTGATCGATGATGGGATCGGGTTTGCGCCTGACGTCATTCCCGTGGGGCGCCTGGGGCTCGGCATCATGCGTGAAAGGGCCGAGAGCATTGGGGCCGATCTGGACGTTGTCTCCGAGCTGGGCCGTGGCACCAGGATCGCTGTCGCCTGGGTGCCGGAAAAAGGGAGCATGACATGACATCGACGGGGCCGATTCGCGTGTTGATTGTGGACGATCACGCCATGGTGCGTGTCGGGCTGCGCCTGTTCATCATGTCCATGCAGGGGATCGACCTGGTCGGCGAGGCCAGCAGCGGCGCCGAGGCGCTGGCGATGTGTCAGGAGCTCGAGCCCGATGTGGTGCTCATGGACCTGGTGATGCCGGAGATGGACGGCATCACGACCATTGGCCGCCTGCACGCCCAGCAGCCCAAGACCCGAGTGTTGGCCCTCAGCAGCTTTCAGGAGGGGGAGCGCGTTCGTGATGCGCTGCAGGCGGGTGCCATCGGCTACCTGCTCAAGGATATTCCGGCCGAGGAGCTGGCGCAGGCTATCCGCGACGCCCACGCAGGTCGCCGCAGCCTGGCGCCCGAGGCGGCCCGGGCCCTCATCGACGCCACCATCGAGCCCCGGCCTGACTATGGGCTCAGCGCACGTCAGCTCGAGGTCCTGGCGCTCCTCATCGAGGGCAAGAGTAACGCCGAGATCGCCCAGTCGCTCATCATCTCCCCGGCGACGGCCCGCTTCCACGTGAGCACCATCCTAGACAAGATGGGTGCTGCTA
Source organism: Anaerolineae bacterium (assembly GCA_007118555.1). Classification (GTDB taxonomy): domain Bacteria; phylum Chloroflexota; class Anaerolineae; order UBA1429; family UBA1429; genus UBA1429. The sequence continues at coordinate 7,873 of SKRJ01000268.1, forward strand.
ACCGGGCCGAGGCCGCGGCCCTCGCCGTCAGGCACAATCTGGTCTAGCCCAGACTCTTTTCTTTTGCCACCTCCCTTGTCTCGACACCCAACCCGGATCGCTGCCGGACGGGCTCCGCATCGGGGCCCCCGTGCAGCTCTCACTCCATACTGTACATTCATCTAGTAGCAAGATTGGACACTCTCCCGGTGCGCCCGCGTATCAACTCCTCTATGATGTGCACAGTTGAGTGAAAGTTGGCCGCAACGCATAGATCGAGTCAACCACAGTGATGAGGAGCGGTATAATGAAGAGCATAGCCGAGATCGCTGCAGGCGACGGACGGTTCAACACTCTGGTGGCTGCGGCCAGTGCTGCCGGTCTGGTGGACACGCTGGCCGGCGAGGGGGACTTCACGGTGTTTGCCCCCACGGATGACGCTTTCGCCAAGCTGCCCGAGGGGACGGTCGAGGGACTGCTGGCCAATCAGGAACAGCTCAGACAGATCCTGCTCTACCATGTGGCTGCGGGGCGTCTCAAGGCTGCCGATGTAGCGGGCCTCAAGGAGATAGCGACGGCGCAGGGGGGCACCCTCGTGATCAAGTTGGAGGGAGATACCGTGATGGTCGGCGACGCGCGCGTGCTCATTGCCGATATCGAGGCGTCCAACGGCGTCATCCATGTGATAGACACCGTTTTGATACCATAGGCCTATCGATTGTACAATATTCATTGGAGATATGTACCAGTCTTGTACCACACCATCTGGAGGAACTGACATGAAGATCGCACGAACACTACTCGCCGTTCTGTTTCTGCTGGGCGCTCTGCTTCCGCTGGGCTCGCTTGCCAGCGCGCAAGAGGCCGACATCGTAGACATTGCTGTGGCCGATGGACGATTCACCACCCTGGTCGCCGCGGTGCAGGCCGCCGGCCTGGAAGATGCCCTCCGGGGCGATGGCCCGCTGACCGTCTTTGCCCCCACGGATGACGCTTTTGGAAAGCTGCCCGAGGGCACGATCGAGGCTCTGCTGGAGGACATTCCGACCCTGACCAACATCCTGCTGTATCACGTCGTCGATGGGCAGGTCATGGCCGCCGATGTGGTGGGCCTCACCTCTGCCACGACCCTGCAGGGCGACAGCATCAGCATCACGGTCGAGGATGGGCGCGTGTTCCTGAATGGCGAGTCCGAGGTCATCATCACGGACATCGAGGCGTCGAACGGTGTGATCCACGTGATCGACACGGTGCTGATGCCGCCCGCGGCCGAGGCAGTTCACACCGCATTGCCCGCGGTGGGTGTGGCCCCCGAGCCCGCAGGCTCGCTGATCGGGCTGCTCCCGCTGGGCGCGGTAGCGCTGGGGGCCGCCGGCCTCTGGGCCCGCCGCAAGTTCCAAGGCTAAGGAATCACTGAGCGTAATGGCTCTTCTGGACCAAACAACCGAATAGATGAGTGGCTGATAGCGAGAGGGGGCGGCACAGACCGCCCCCTCTCGCTTCTTCGTGCCTCAAAGGGCTGGTCAGCGGCAACACGATGGTTATAATAGGGGCGATCGCCGGACAGAAAGGGAGACGACATTGCCTCGACAGCCAACCTCATCGGTCGAGATCGTGCTGGCCTCGGAATCGCCCCGGCGCCACGAGTTGTTGGCGGCCCTGGGGTTGACCTTTGCCGTACGGCCCGCCGATGTCAACGAGGCGCCGCTTCCGGGGGAACGGCCTGCAGCCCTGGCCCAGCGCCTGAGCCGCGCCAAGGCCCTCGTGGCTTCGGAGCATGCGCCCGATGCCCTGGTCATTGCCGCCGATACGCTGGTGGTGCTGGAGGATGCGGTGCTGGACAAGCCGGCGACCCCCGAGATCGCGCTGCGTATCCTGCGCCGCCTGCGCGGCCGCACCCACGATGTGTTGACGGGGCTGACCCTGCGCCAGGGGGCCGGCGACGAGCTCACCCAGCTGGCCTGCACCCCCGTCACGATGCGCGATTACCGCGACGACGAGATGCGGGCCTATGTCGCCAGCGGCGATCCGATGGACAAGGCGGGCGCCTATGCCATTCAGAGCGAGGAGTTTGCGCCGGTGGCGCGGCTGCAGGATTGCTACGCCAACGTCGTGGGCCTGCCCCTCTGCCACCTGTACCGGGCGCTGATCGAGCGCGGCGTCCCGATGCGGCATCCGCTGGATGTGTGCCCCTGGCCGGTGCAGCAGGGCCATTGCGAGTGGGCGGCGGCGATATTGAACGGCGAGATCGCGTGATTCCCGGATTCGGTGCACCCAAGGAGGAGTTCTCATGGCCGAAACGAGCTTTCGCGGCATCTATGTGATCACCAACACGCCCTTTGACGACGACGGCGCCCTTTTGTGGGACGACCTGGAGAACACGTTCGATTGGATCATCCGGGCCGGGTGCCACGGCGTGGTGTGGCCGGTGATGGCCAGCGAGTTCAGCGTGCTCTCCTACCCCGAGCGGGTGGAGGGGATGCGGCGGGCCGTCGCGGTGACCGCCGGGCGCGTGCCGGTGGTGGCGGGCGTCGCCGATACCAGCCAGGCGGGCGCGGTGGCGCTGACCGTGGCCGCCGCCGAGGCGGGGGTCGACGCCGTCCTGGCCATGCCGCCCTGGGCCACCAAGCTGGCCAGCCGGGACCTGATCGAGGCCTACTACCGGGCCATCGCCGAGGCGGGGGAGCTGCCGGTGTTCATCCAGAACGTTGGCCCGCCGTTGGGCTCGAACCTGCCGGGCAGCCTCGTGGTCGAGCTGTGCGAGCGTATCCCCCTGGTCCAGTACCTCAAGGAGGAAAAGGATCCCAAGGGGCAGGCGCTGAGCGAGGTGCTGGAGCCCAACAGTCCCGCGGTCAGGGGCGTGTTCTCCGGCAGCAACTGCGCCTATCTCATCGCCGATCACGCCCGCGGCGTCGCCGGCTCGATGCCCGCCGCCCACATGGTCGATGTGGACGTCCAGATCTGGGAGCTGCTAGAGGCGGGGGATCTGGAGGCGGCGCGGCAGATGCACAAGGACAAGATGGTGCTGGAGAGCACGGTGGCCAGTCCGCGGGGCGGGTGGCTCTCGTCCAAGGAGGTGCTGCGCCGGCGCGGCGTGATCTCGTGCGCGGCGGCACGCAACCAGGGGCCCCTGGTGCTGGACGAGGTCGACGAGGCCCAGATCGAGTACGCCATCGACCTGGTGTCCCCGTATTTTCGCATCTAGGCATCAGCGTAAGGGGGAGGCTGGCATGATCACGATCGATCTCTCGGACAAGCGGGCGCTGGTGACAGGCGGCGCCCGGGGCCTGGGCCGGGTCTGCGCGTTGCGTCTGGCCGAGGCGGGCGCCCGCATCGTGGTGGTGGACATTGACGAGGTCGGCGCCCAGGAGACGGCGGCTGCCTGCGGCGCTGGCGTGGCCTATGGGTGCGACCTGCGCGATCCCGACGCCATCATGGCGCTGGCGGCCCGGGTCGAGGCCGAGGTGGGCGACATGGACATCCTGATCAACAACGCCGGCATCGTGGCCTATGCGCGGGGCGTCGCGGGCTTTGATCAGGAAGAGTGGGACCGGGTGCTGGACGTGAACCTGCGGGGCACCGTGTGGGTGTGCCGGGCGTTCGTCGAGGGGCTCAAGCGGCGGCGCGACGGGCGGGTGATCAACTTTTCGTCACTGGCTGCCCGGGTGGGCGGCATTGAGGCGGGCATGCACTATGCCGCCTCCAAGGCGGGCCTGATCGGCGTGACGCGCACCCTGGCCAAAGAGTGCGGCCCCTACGGCATTACGGTCAACGCCATCGCCCCGGGCATCATCGGCAGCGAGACGGTGCTGGGCCTGCTGGAGGGCCGCGAGGACGAGTTTGCCGCCCAGGCGCTGCTGCGCCGCATCGGGACGCCCGAGGATGTGGCCAACGCCGTGCTGTTCCTGGCGTCGCCCCTGGCCAGCTATATCACCGGCGTCGTGCTGGATATCAACGGCGGCATGTACATGGGCTGACGCCCGGAGGTGACGCGATGGCGGATCCTGGCATTGCAGGGCGGGTGGCCCTGGTCACCGGCGCGCAGCACGGTATCGGCGCGGCGACGGCCCGCGCTCTGGCGGCCCAAGGGGCGCGGGTGTTTGTCCAGTATTGGCGGGTCGATCCTCGCGGGCACGGCATCTCGCCGGAGGAGGGGCGCACGGCGCAGGGGCCGAGCCTGGCCTACTATCATGGGCGGCGGGCCGAGGGCGCCGACGCCATGCTGGCCCAGATCCGCGAGGCGGGCGGCGTCGCCGACGCTTGGGAGTGCGATCTGACGGACGCCGACAGTATCCCGCGCCTGTTCGATCGCGTCGAGGCCGCCCTGGGGCCGGTCGAGATACTGGTCAATAACGCCGCCCATTACGAGCCCGAGGACACGATTCACGATCTGACGCCTGACGTCTTTGATCGGACGTTCGGCGTCAACACCCGCGCCACGGCCCTCATGATGGGTGCGTTCGTGGCCCGCCACCGCGCCCGCGGGGCCACCTGGGGGCGCATCGTCAATCTAAGCACCGATGCCGCCCAGGTATTTGCGACCCAGATCACCTATGGCGCCAGCAAGGCCGCCGTCGAGGCGCTGACCCGCAGCGTCGCCATCGAGGTGGGGCCGTTGGGCATCACGGTCAACGCCGTGGCGCCGGGTCCCACCCAGTCGGGCTGGCTGGACGCCGACGCCGAGGCCCAGATCGTGCCCGAGA
>SKRJ01000419.1 GCA_007118555.1 Anaerolineae bacterium
AGCCCGAGGTGGCGTTAGAGCAGGGGCTCTTGCGCACCATCGCCTACTTTCAGCAGCGTGCTGCGAGCGCAGGCTGATATGGTTCCCGCCAGAGGCCGGTTGCCATGACGCCCACGATGGCGCAATCTCGCCCATCCCGGCTCACGTCCCGCTCGGCGGCCGCCTGGATCGAGACGCTGGTGGCTCTCGTTCTGCTGCTGGCGCTGGGCGTCTTTTTGGCGCGGGCGCCCCTGACCTGGGGCCTGCTCCTGATCGGCGGCGCTGCCGGGGGCATGCTGCTGCTGCGCCGCCCGACCCTGGGCCTGTATGCGCTGGCCTTCGCCGTGCCCTTTGGCTCGCTGCGCACCCTCAGCGTGGGCGGCCTGAGCGCCAACCTCGCCCAACTGGTGCTGGCCGCGTTCTTGGCGGCGTGGGCGCTGCAGGCCCTGGCGTACCGCGACCTGCGCGTGGGCCGCTCGCGCTTTGTGTTGGCCCTGGCGGCGTGGGTGGGGGTGATGGCCCTCTCGCTGCTGCGCGCCCAGGACCTGCCCGCCGCCCTCACCGAGCTGCTCAAGTGGGTCCAGGTCACCCTCCTGTTCCTCTATGTGGCGGGACGTGTCGGCTGGGGCGAGCGCCGCTGGATGGTCGTCTTCCTGCTGCTGGGCGGCCTGGCCCAGGGGCTCCTGGGCATCTACCAGTTCCTGTTTCGGGTGGGGCCGCGCGGGTTCCTGCTCATGGGCCAGTTCATGCGCGCCTATGGGACCTTTGGCCAACCCAACCCCTACGGCGGCTACCTGGGTCTGCTGCTGCCCCTGGCGTATAGCTATGCACTAATCCACTGGCGCGCCTGGCTGCGCCCGGTGGGGCGCCTGACGCTGGCAGAGCGGCTGCTCTGGCCCCTGGCGGCGGGCGCCACGGCGGTCATGACGGCGGCCTTGATCATGAGCTGGTCGCGGGGGGCGCTGGTGGGGCTGATCGCGGGCGCGGGCCTGGTGCTCCTGGCGCTGGCGCGGCGGGTGTGGCCCGCCCTGCTGGGCGTGGGGCTGGTGCTGCTGGTGACCCTGCCCCTCTGGGAACCCCTGGCGCCGGTTTCCTATCTGGCCCGCCTGGACAACACCACCGCCTATTTGGGGCAGGATCTGGCCCTGGTCGAGATCGACGATGACAACTTTGCCATCATCGAGCGGCTGGCACACTGGGACGCCGCCTGGCAGATGTTCTCGCGCCACCCCTGGCTGGGCGTCGGCATTGGGCAATACGCCGTCGAGTACCCGGCGGTGGCGCTGCCCCGCTGGCAGGACCCCCTGGGCCATGCGCACAACTATTACCTGCATGCCCTGGCCGAGACCGGGCTGCTGGGCCTGGCGGCGCACCTGACGGTGCTGCTGGCAGCCGTGGTGATGGCGTGGCGGCGCACCCGCAGCGCCGGGCTCTGGCCGCGTGCCCTGGGCCTGGGCGCGCTGGGCCTGCTGGGGCACCTGATGGCCCACAGCCTGGTGGACAATCTCTATGTGCAAGAGATCTATTTGCTGATTGCCATAATCCTGGGTATGCTCCTAGTTCCGTTGCCATCAACGCCTGACGTTCAAGCTCCGCTGGCATCACAACCGGCCATGCAATCATGTGTGAACGAAACATGACCCAGCTATCGCGCACCCAACAGATACGTCTGCTCCTGAGCAACAACCGCGCCGAGATGGTTCGCTTTGGCAAGTTCAGCGTGGTGGGCACCATCGGCGCAGCGGTGGACTTTTCGCTGCTCAACCTGGGCATCCAACTCTTGGGCCTGCCCCTCTGGCTGGCCAACACGTTCTCCTTTTTCGCCGCCGTGCTCAGCAACTTTGTCTGGAACCGCTACTGGACCTATCCCGAGACGCGCAACGACCGCATCGCCCCCCAGTTGGGCCAGTTCCTGCTGGTCAACATCGCGGGCTACCTGATCAACCAGGCGATCTTTTTGTCGCTCTCTCACTGGGTGTTCGTCGGCTGGGGCGCCTGGGGCTATAATCTGGCCAAGGCCATCGCCATCGGCGTGGTGCTCTTTTGGAACTTTGGCGTCAACCGGATCTGGACGTACGGAAAGGTCAAGTGATGCGCATCGGCATCGATTATACGGCCGCCGTGCGGCAGGGGGCCGGCATCGGCCGCTACACCCGCGGCCTGATCCGCGCCCTGGCCAAGATCGACCAAGAGACGCCGTATGTGCTCTTTTCCGCCGGGCGGGACCCCGATCCGCGCCCCTGGCCCAGCAACTTTGCGCCGCGTCAGGTGCCCCTCAGCGACCGGCACCTCTCTATCGTCTGGCACAGGCTGCGTCTGCCCCTGCCCATCGATTGGTTCACCGGCCCGCTGGACCTGTTCCACTCGCCCGATTTCGTGCTGCCGCCGGTGCGCCGGGCCCGGACGGTGCTCACCATCCACGATCTCTCGTTTTTGCGCTATCCCGAGTGCTTTTCGCCGCCCCTGTTGCGCTATCTGCTGGCGGCGGTGCCCCGCTCGGTGGAGCGGGCCGACCTGGTGCTGGCCGACTCGGAGAACACCCGGGACGACCTGATCGAGCTTTTGGGCGTGCCCGCGGAGAGCATCCGCGTCGTGTATGCCGGGGTAGAGCCCGAGTTTACGCCGCGCCCCCAGGCCGAGGTGCAGGCGGTACGCGAGCGCTATGGCATTCAGCGCCCCTATCTGCTGGGCCTGGGCACCCTGCAACCGCGCAAGAATTTCCGCCGCCTGATCGAGGCCTATCACCTGCTGCGCGAGGAGCACGACATCCCACACCAGTTGGTCATTGGCGGGGGCCACGGCTGGCTCTACGAGCCAATCATGGAGGCCATCGAGCGCCACGGCCTGCAGGAGGACGTGCGGCTGATCGGCTTTTGCGATGACGCCGACCTGCCCGCCCTCTATACCGGCGCCGATCTGTTCGCCTTTCCCTCGCTCTATGAGGGATTTGGCATCCCTGTGCTCGAGGCCATGGCCTGCGGCACGCCGGTGGTGGCCGCCGACACCTCGTCGTTGCCCGAAGTGGCCGGCAACGCCGCCCTGCTGGTGCCTCCCACCGACATCGAGGCGCTGGCCCAGGCGCTCTGGCTTGCCCTGGACGACAGCGCCCTGCGCGAGACGCTGCGCGCCCGGGGGTTCGAGCAGTGCCGACGCTTTACCTGGCACGATTCGGCCCACCGCCTACTAGAGTGCTATGAGGAGCTGCTCGCCGGGGAGGCGCAGGCGTCGCCGCTGCGTGAACACGGGCTGCCTCACGAATCGGAACAGTAACTCCCGTTCACGATGCCACAACGAGCCGTACATGAACCACCCGACAGGAGAGAATGCACCATGATCCAACTGGCCGAACGCATGTCACGCCTGGGTACCGAGTCCGCCTTTCAGGTGCTGGTCAAGGCGCGCGCCCTGGAGGCCCAGGGCCGGGACGTGATTCACCTGGAGATCGGGGAGCCCGATTTCGACACCCCGCCCAACATCGTCGAGGCGGCCTGCCGGGCCCTGCGCGAGGGCGCCACCCACTATACGCCGGCTCAGGGCATCCCCGAGCTGCGCCAGGTGATCGCCGAGCAGCTTGGCGCCCGCCGTGGCCACGCCATGGATCCCGCCCAGATCGTGATCACGCCGGGGGCCAAGCCGATCATGTTCTACACGCTGCTGGCGTTGGCCGAGCCGGGCCAAGAGGTGATCTATCCTGATCCCGGGTTCCCCATCTACAAGTCGATGATCGACTTTGTGGGGGCCAAGGCGGTGCCGCTGCCCCTGCGCGAGTCGCTGGATTTTCGCTTTCAGGTGGACGAGCTGTGCTCGCTGGTCAACGAGCGCACGGCGCTGATCATCCTGAACTCGCCGCAGAACCCCACCGGCGGCGTGCTGGAGCCGACGGACCTGGAGGCCATCGCCGAGCTGTGCGTGCGCTACGATGTGCCCGTGCTCACAGACGAGGTCTATGAGCAGATCATCTATGATGGTGAGTTTCACAGCATCGCGTCCTACCCTGGCATGTCGACCCACGAGCGCAGCATCATCTTGCACGGCTTTTCCAAGACCTATGCCATGACCGGCTGGCGTCTGGGGTACGGCGTCATGCCCGAGGCGCTGGCCCAGCAGGTAGAGCGCCTGATGGTCAACTCGAACTCGTGCACCAACGCTGCCACCCAGTGGGCGGGGATCGAGGCCCTGACCGGCCCCCAAGAGCCCGTGACCGAGATGGTGGCGGCCTTTCGGGAGCGCCGCGATGTCATCGTCAGGGGCCTGAACAGCATCCCCGGCATCCAGTGCCGGGTGCCCAAGGGCGCCTTTTACGTGTTCCCGAACATCACCGAGACGGGGCTCTCCAGCGCCGAGTGCGAGCAGGTGCTGCTGGAGCGGGCGGACGTGGCCACCCTCTCGGGCTCGTCCTTTGGCGGCTATGGCGAGGGGTACCTGCGACTCTCTTACGCCAACTCGGTCGAGAACCTGGAAAAGGCCGTGGAGCGCATCCGCCAGACCCTGGCCGACCTGTAGCCAAATGTCAAGGAGCGTCAAACCAAAAGAGGACAGAGCCATGCTCTGTCCTCTTTCATATTGTGGGTCAGCTATAGACCTCGGGCTTGAGCACGCCGATAAAGGGCAGGTTGCGATAGCCCTCGGCATAGTCGAGCCCATAGCCCACCACAAACTCGTCGGGGACCTCGAATCCAACATAGTCGATGGCCAACTCCACCTCGCGGCGGTCGGGCTTGCTGAGCAGCGTACAGACGCGCACGCTGGCCGGCTGGCGCGAATGCAGGTTCTCCAGCAGATAGGCGAGGGTGTGCCCCGTATCGATGATGTCCTCGACCACCAGCACATGCCGCCCGCCAATGTCGGCATCGAGATCCTTGAGAATGCGTACCACACCGCTGGAACGGGTGCCATCGCCATAGCTGGAGACGGCCATGAAATCGATGGCGTGACGGATGGTCAACTGGCGCGTGAGGTCGGCCAAAAAGAGATAGCCGCCCTTGAGCACGCATACCAGCAGAGGATTCATGTCGTAATAGTCCTCGGAAAGCTGGGCGCCGAGCTCGCGCACTCGCTGTTGCAGGCACGCCTCGGTGATCAAGACCTCGGCCACATCCTCGACCAATGGGCTATCGTGCGCCCGGCGCCGGTTCTCCATGCATGCCCTCCCCCCGATGCGTGCGACCCATCCGGATGGCGCTATTCTAGCCGTTTCCCCTGACCCGGCAAGCCCCGGCCTGTGCGACGCGCCTACTCCCAACGCACCTTGACGTCACACACAAAGTAGAGGACGTCCAGACGGAGCCGTTTGCGCGCCATCTCATAGTTCTCGCTCTGGAGTTGGAGCGGCAAGAGGATGCTATCCTCCGAGCGCTCTTGCCAGCGCACATCGCTGACAAAGGCGTTCGAGGAAAGGTCGACGCCCACATCCTCGGGCACGCGGATGTTGATATCGCCCACAAAGCCCATAATGCGCAGGCGCGTCTCGCCCTCGGGCCAGGTGGCCTCTCGCAGATCGAGATTGGTGTCGCCGATGAGGACGAGGATCTCTTCATCGCCCACACGCATCTCGCCGTCACGGTTGATCTCGCCGAGCAACCGCTGCGTGATGGTCGTGCCCTCCTCGACCATGCTGGGCCGCAGTATGATCCAGGCCCCCAGCCCGATAAAGAGCAGTGGCCAGAACAGCCGCCACAGGTTGATCCCCAGTATGTTGCCCAACAGAATGCCCAGACCAATGATGACCAGGACCGCTCCAAGCGTCACCTGACCGCGATTTCTCATGCGTTCATCTCCTCTCCCTATCACGTCCGTCTACCCTCTGTACGCAACTTTCCCGCCTGGGGTGCGCCATCGGGGACAATTTGCGCTCAATCCACGTGGGCAATCAGCATGCCGCTCTCCTTGGTGATCTGGATGGCGCCCTGAGCCTCGATCTCGCGCTGGAACAGCGCCTCCAGCGCAGCGCTGCGGGCCGCCAGCGTCCCATCCACGTCCATCGACAGGGCATAGTCTACGAGGGGCTCGATCTCGGTGACCCGTAGGCTGTCGGAGAAACGATGGCAGGTGATGTGATCAAAGAGCGCCGCGAGCTCCCGCGGCGCGCTCTGCAACGTGAACGCATCGCGCTCCTGTGGGCGCCATACCGTGGCCCCCGGGGCGACCTGCCGCAGCCAGCCCAGCAGCTCACCCATGTGCCTCTCGCCGATGGTGGTCGCGCAGAGGCGCCCGCCCGGCGCCAGCACCCGGCGTATCTCGGCCAGGGCCCGGGGCCGGTCGGGCATATGGTACAGGACATGATTGGCGATCACCAGGTCAAACTGGGCCTCGGTAAAGGGCAGTTGCTGGGCGTCGGCCAGCGCATAGGATGCCGCAGAGACCGAGAGCTGGCCACGGGCCTCGCGCACCATGCCCGCCGAGAGATCGGTGAGGACCACACTGCATCCATCTGGGATGGCTCCCCCGCGGCCGAGCCAGAGGCTACCATCGCCGCAGCCCACCTCCAGCACGCGCATACCGGGCCGCAACGCCAGGCGCTCCCAAACCCAGGCGAACCAGCCAACAGGGCTTGTGCTGAAACGGGCATGCAATGCCGCCCGCACATTCAGGCGACTCGGATCGGTGTACTGTCTCTGCACAACGTCACGGTCGCTGGCATCGAGCATGTCGTCCTCCTCGAGGCAAGTCAGGAGCATCGGGCACGCGCTATTATAGGCTTGCACCCTTACGCACGCCAGAGCAGGGGCATCGCCCTCTCCAGACAGCGCAGGCTTTCGGCGGCCATAGACAGGGCGCCCTGGGCAGGCTAGAATAGGGGTAGCCGCATGACGAATGAGCCCCTGTGGGAGGGACATGCCATGCACCAAGAGATCGAGTCACGCTATCGGATCCCCAATCGTACGCTCTATGAGCGCCTGCTGCAGCTCGATACGCTGGGACCCTTTACCCTGTTGCCCCTGGGATGGCAGCGTATGCGCGACTGCTATCTGGACACCAGGGAGCAAGATCTCGCGCGGCAGAGCTGGGCCTGCCGGCTCCGCCGCATCGACGGCCTGCAACAGTCGATCACGCTCAAGGGACCTGCCGCGGCGGTTGGCCCCGGCACCGGCCGTATCGAGCTCGAAATGCGGCTGCCGCAAAAGACGTATGACGTGGCACAGTGGCCCCCTTGTGAGCTGACGGACCAGATCAAGCGGCTGGTCCCCCAGGCGCAACTCGCGCCCGTGGCCCAAGTGCGCCAGCGTCGCTACCGTCTGGCCGTCAGGGAGGACGAGCGACTGGTGGCGTACCTATCGGTGGACCGGATGCGCGTCAGGGTGCGAGGGTCCCTTGTGCAGCGGTACCTGGCCGAGTGCGAGCTCACGCCGGATGGCGGAACGGACGACCTGCAGAGGCTGGATGCCTTGCTTGTCAACCGCCTCGGCCTGATTCCCGAACAGCGAAGCAAACAGCAACTGGCACTGCTCCTGATGAAAGAGGGCCAGCGCCAGCCTCCGACATCGCCCAGGGCGCAGAGACTGAGACCCAAGGATTCGCCCTCTCAGGCCGCAGCCAAGATACTGGGGCTCTATTTCGAGCAGATGCTGGCCCACGAGCCGGGCGTGCGCGAGGGCCAGGACCCCGAGGCCGTACACCAGATGCGCGTGGCCACCCGGCGCATGCGCTCGGCACTGCGCTTCCTGGGGCCCTTTGTGACCGATGCCAGGCTGCAGCGTCTGGTCCCTCGCCTGCGGCGTCTGGGTCGGCTGTTGGGCGCTGTGCGCGATCTGGATGTGGCCCTGGAGCGGGCCCGCTCCTTTGCGGAGGCTCACAGCAACGAGAAGGCCCTGCAGCCGCTGCTCGAGAGTTGGGAGCGCCAACGGGCCCGCCATCTGCGTCGCCTGATGGACTATCTTGACAGGCCGGGCTATGGGCGCTGGCTGCGACGCTGGCGCACCGTCCTCGCCCGCTTGCAGAGCAGAGGCGACAGACGGACCATTCGCATGGGCCATCTGGCACCCCTTCTCGTGTACCTCCACTGGCGCATCGTCTGGGCCTATGATGGCTTTGTCGTCGGCGCGCCGCCCGAGACGCTGCACGCCCTGCGCATCGAGTGCAAACGCCTGCGCTATGGCCTCGAGTGCTGCGCCGACGTGTTGCCTGCCCGCATCCTCCCGTGGACCACCGAGATTACGGCGCTGCAAGATCATCTCGGCGACCTGAACGACCACGCCACCGCCATCGTCATGCTGGATGCCGCCCTGACGCAACCCGCGATGGCGAAAGCGCGCCCCGCCATCGCGGCCTATAGCGCCTTTTCCGAGCAGCAGATGGCGATTCTGATCGGGACGCTGGAGAGCCGCTGGGCCGAGTTCTCGCGTCGGGAGACGCAGCGCGCCTTTGAGGCGCTGATCAGAGGATAGATGAAGGATCAGGCAGCAACGTATACCCATTCTGAAAGGGGACACCCTGTGAGAGAACGCGGCCCTGGAGGCTTTCCGGCGATAGAGCCATTCACCCAGAACCTGCGAGAGGCCTGGTGGCACTCGGATCGGTCGTTTGTGCCGCTGCAACGACGTTATGCGCGTGAGGAGCAGCGCGCCAACGAGCGCCAGATGCGCGAGACGATCGAGGGGAGCATCCAGAGTCTGCAGACCGTCAGTAGTAACGATCTGGAACGTGATGCTCTCCAGCGCCGGATGCTGGCCGATTTCGCCCGCTTTGGGCAGCGCACCATCGGCCTGACCGAGACGCAGATCGAGTGCCTGATGACCGGCGGCCTGTTCGAGGTGGGACGCGCCTTTTGCCAGGCCGCGCGCAAGGGCGATCCGGACATGGACGCGGCGCCGATCTTGCAGGCCTTGCGCAACGTCTGGGCCATGAACGGCATCCAGATGCTTCTGGGTCTGCCTGTCACGCTAACCGAGTCCATATTCGCCTATAGCATGCTCTATCCCTATACCGACAACTACCTGGATGACGAGACGGTGGCGCCCGAGCTCAAGCGGGCCTTTAGCCAGCGATTTGCCCAACGGCTGCGCGGTGAGGATGTCCTGCCCACTAATCCTCAGGAAGCGCGCATCTTTGCCATGGTCGAGCTGATCGAGGAGGAGCATGACCGCCAGCAATACCCCGAGGTGTACGACAGCCTGCTCGCCATCCATCGCAGCCAGACCAAGAGCCTGCGTCTGCTGACCTCTGACACCGCCCCCTATGAGATCGATGTGCTGGGCATCGCCCTGGAAAAGGGCGGCGCCTCGGTGGTGGCCGACGGCTATCTGGTGGCACGCACCCTGACGCCCGAGCAGGCGCGCTTTCTCTATGGCTGGGGCGCCGTCCTGCAGTTGGTCGATGACCTGCAGGATGTGGAACAGGACCGCAAGGCGGGCTTGATGACGGTCTTTTCGCAGGCGGCGGGCCGCTGGCCGCTGGATGGGCTGACCAACCGTACGATGCAGATGGGAGAGCAGGTGATGCGAGGGCTCGACGCCTTTGATGCGCCGGGGATCGAACCGCTCAAGGAGATGACGGCCCAAAGCGTCCAGAGCCTCTTGCTTTATGCGGCAGGGGGCGCCCGGCGCTATCACTCGCGGCGCTATATCGCCGCTCTGGAAGAGTATGTACCTTTTCGATTCCGCGCCGCACGTCGCGCTCAGAGCCGTTTAGAGCGCCACCGCGCCCTGCTGGAGGGCTGGTTCCTCTCCTGGTAGCGGCTGCGCTCACACATATTGCCGATGCACCAGGCCTCTCCTGACAGGGAGAGGATGGCAGAAAGGGATGATGCCAAATGAGCCAGCAAAAGGACAAGCAACCCATCTTTGTGATTCAGAAACATGATGCCACCAGTTTGCACTATGACTTTCGCATCGAGGTCGATGGCGTGCTGGTATCGTGGGCGGTTCCCAAGGGCCCGTCTACCGATCCAAGCGACAAGCGCCTGGCTATGCAGATGGACGATCACGATCTGGATTATGCCAACTTTGAGGGCGTCATTCCCGAGGGCGAGTATGGGGCGGGTACGGTCTTGGTCTGGGATCAAGGCACCTATCGCAACCTCAAGGAGGGGTCCGACGCCCCATCGGTGGCCCAACAGATCGAGGATGGGCATGCCACGATTTGGCTCGAGGGCAACAAGATCTCGGGCGGCTACTCGTTGATTCGCATCGCCACCGGCGAGGACGAGCGCTGGCTGCTGGTCAAGATGGATGACGACGAGGCCGATGCGCGCCGCAACCCCGTCTCGACGGAGCCAGACTCGGTCAAGACCGGCCGCTCCCTGGACGAGATCCGCGAGGAGGAGGCCCCGGAGGATGACTGAGCCCCCTATGGCCCCTTTTGCAGGGAAGGCAGGATATTCCCGGAAAGGATAGATCATGAGGATAGGCAATCAAACGATCGAGGTGTCGAGCCTCGACAAGGTCTATTTCCCTGCCGACGGGCTGACCAAGGGCGACCTGATCGACTATTATCTCTCTGTGGCCGATACGATCATCCCGCATCTTGTCCGGTACGGGGTCACCATGCATCGGTTCCCCGATGGGCTGGAGGGGGACGATTTTGTCCAAAAGAGCGCGAGCAACTTTCCAGACTGGGTCAGTACGGTCACGATCCCCCGGCGTCGGGGTGGGAGCTTTGAAGCGCCCATTGTCGATAGCAAGGCCACCCTGGCTTATCTCGCCAATCAGGCCGTGATTACGCTGCACCCCTATCTCTCTCGCGTCGATGATCTGGAGCATCCGGACAAGATGATCTTTGATCTGGATCCTGCCGAGAACGTTGGTGACCCCGAGGATGCTCGAATCGGCGCCCTGCGGCTGAGGGACATTCTCACCGAGCTGGACCTGACCGCCTGGGTGCAGACGTCTGGGTCCAAGGGGTACCATGTCGGCGTCCCGCTGTATCGGGAGCTGGGCTTTGATGATGTGCGACAGTATGCCCATGATGTGGCGCTGCTCTTGGTGCGTCGTCATCCCGAGCGCTACACAGTCGAGCAGCGCAAAAACAAGCGCCAGGGACGCGTCTTTGTGGATACGCTACGCAACGCCTATGGAGCTACCGCTGTGGCACCTTATTCGGTGCGGGCCCTGCCGGGGGCGCCCGTGGCAACGCCCATCGAGTGGGATGAGGTGGAAGAAGGAACCGAGCCGCGCGACTGGGATCTCAAGAACATCCTCAAACGGCTGGCGCAGCGCGATGACCCCTGGGCCGACATAAGGCGGCACGGCCGCTCTCTCTCCAGCCGGCGCAAGCGTCTGGATGATCTTCTCTCCGAGGCGCCCCCCGCGGAGGAATAGGGATCGGAATAGCGCTGCCTGGCAGCGCAAAAAAAAGGCCCGAGACGGTAGACCCGTCTCGGGCTGGATAAGACGCTCTTGCGCTTTAGGCTTGGTCGTCACCGGCGCCATTCGGAAGCATATCTTCCTCTGTCGCCTCGCGCACCTCTTTGACCTCTACGTCAAAGTGCAGGTCTTTGCCGGCGAGCGGGTGGCTGAGGTTGACATCCACCGTGTCATCGCCGATGCTGTCCACATAGACGGTCAGGATCTGGCCCGTCTCGTTGCGCATGCGAAAGCCCATCCCCTCGGCCACATCCTCAGGGAACAGATTGCGGGGCAGGGTCTCGATCGTATCGGGCTGCTCTTCGCCATAGGCCTCGGCGGCGGGCACCACCACGCTCTTTTCGTCGCCCTCCGACATGCCCTCCAGAGCCCTCTCCAGGCCAGGGATGATGCTTCCGGTGCCGTGCACATAGCAGAGAGGCGCTCCCTCGGGGCTGCGGTCCAGGACCTCGCCATCGTCTAGGGTTAGGACATACTCAAAGCAGACGTGCATGCCCTGTTTTACAGTTTCCATGATTCTCCTTCGTTAGGAACGTTCGGCGCAGGGCAACTGCGCCACGACCGCAAACGCGAACGCGAACGCGTCCAGTATAACATCGAACGACAAGGGAGCCTAAATATCATCGGATGCGCTGAAACCGATGCCGTGCCGCATGAGAATTGACAAATGGCGTCGCCCTGTATATATTGGATGCATATTGGCTCGTGCAGGACAATCGCATAGTTTGCCCAAAGGCTGTGAAGGAGAGGTGAGGTGGCCGGGCGTCTCTCAGGGAGAGAGGATCATGGACTGCAAGTCCTCTTGAGAAAGAACGCCACCGGGTTCGCTCTGGAGCCGACGGCTCAAGCCCCGCCTCGGGGTGTGTAGGCCGCTCCGGAAGCCCGCCGTTATACGGGCAAACGATCGCCGGGCAGAGTGTGCTGCCGGGCCGTCGTGGCGAGAGGGCTCCCTGCCGAGGGGGCCAACAAGGGGGGTACCGCGGAGTGTCAGCGGCCGTAGCTTCGTCCCTGTGAAGCTGTGGTCGTTTTTTTGTTGGTTCGGAACGATTCCCCAACGATGCAAGAGGGGGTGTGCTATGACCCAAGAGCTGGAGCAACTGCGTGAACGCGCGCTGGCCGAGCTGGAGCAAGCCGAGACGCCCGAGACCCTCGAGGCCTGGCGTGTGGCCTACCTGGGGCGCAGCGGTGAAGTGACGCTGGCGCTGCGGGGTATCGGGCAGCTGCCGCC
>SKRJ01000057.1 GCA_007118555.1 Anaerolineae bacterium
AAGGAGTGCACGACATCGTCGGCCACAAACTCACGGCCGTGGTGGAAACGCACTCCCTCGCGCAGCTTGAACTCCCAGGTCTGGCCGCCATCCTCGGGATGCCACTCTGTGGCCAGCCGGGGCACGAGCTCTGTCAACTGCGCATCCATTCCGACCAGCCCCTCATAGATCCAGTTAGAGAACGTGATGGGTAGCGCGATGGCCAGAGCAGGATCCAGAAAGCCGTCTGGCATTCTGGTGGTGCCCCAGCGCAGGCGCCCGCCACGCTGTGGCGCACCCGCGTCGGGCGTTGGCTCGGGTGTGGGGTCGTCGGCCGGTACAGGGGTTGGCTCATCGGTTGGATCGAGGGGCTCGAGTTCCGGAACGGGCGTCGGCTCCTCAGCCGGATCGCCGATGGCGGCATCGCACGCGGCAAGCAGCAACGCTCCGGACGCGAGCCCGGTCATGCGCAGTAGCTCGCGACGCGATAGTTTCTTGATGGTCCGCCGATTCTTCATGGTCCACTCCTTTGCAGGCAACAGGAAACAGTGAGACCGGAACGGCGCCCATCTTGATGTTGTCTGAGCACAGTGCGTCCAGAGCGACGGTAGAGAATGGTACGTCCGTTCACGATCGGGTCATCCATGCCCAACGCAGGGCAGTATTGACCGAGTGACCGTCTTGCGCGTTGGCCTGAGGCGGGTAAACAGAGGACCAAGGACGAGCGGAGAGAAGAGTTCAAGTCGTGCCGATTGCGCGGCCCAAACGATTACGTATGCTGTCGAAAGCAAAGCAGGTCAGAGCCGGTTGCCTTCGAGACACACAAGCCTTGATTCGAGATCGTATCCAGGCTATCCCTCACAGCGACACAGACACGTGTCGGGCCGGTACGTACAGATCGCACCTACCATGGACCCGGACCCGCGCTCTTGTGCAGGCTTGCGCCCTGCTGACGGTCGCTCAAGCCGTGGTTGCTCTGTCAGCCCGCGCTGACGCCTAACACACAGCTTGTACTAATCATACATGCTTTCAGGTGCATGTCAAGCGGTTGTGCGTTACGATTCTGTAGAGTAGATGGGTACAGCGTCGACTCCCAGGGTGTGCATGTCGCCCCCGAGACTGACGCCGGGAGCGTTACCATCACGCAAAGGTAGATACCCTTTGGAGCTGGCGTACTTGGCCCATGCCGGTCGCGTCAATACGCACTTCTGGCCAGATGCGTCTGCTCATGCTATAATCTGAGCGGTAACCTGATAAAAACCAGCGTTTCTCCGAATCGCGACGCCTACCGGCCACGGGCCCAGGGCGTGCGATCGTCGCGCCGCCACGGGCGGCCAACGGTAAGGTTGGAAACGACCTTGCCCCCCGTATTCGGAAAGGAGAACATCGCGCGGTCGCGCGATAGACCGGCGTTCTCCTTGTGGACGCCGGTTCTCTGTATGGGCGGAGGGCTTATGCGGTTTCATGCGGCTGTCATCACCATCAGCGACAAGGGCTCGCGCGGAGAGCGGGAGGACACCAGCGGGCCTCTGCTGGCCCAGGGGCTCGAAAGCCTGGGTGCCACCGTGATCGAGCGTCGCATCCTGCCCGATGAGCCCGAGCAGATCACCGAGACGTTGCGCGAGTTGGCCGATGGCGGTGACGTCGACCTGATCGTCACGACCGGCGGCACCGGTGCGGCGCCCCGCGACGTCACGCCCGAGGCCACGCTGCGGGCCATCGACCGCGAGATGCCCGGTATCGCCGAGCTCATCCGCTGGCAGGGCTATCAGCATACGCCGCGGGCTGTGCTTTCGCGGGGCGTGGCGGGGCTGCGGGGCCCGTGCCTGATCATCAACCTGGCGGGCAGCCGGGGGGCTGTGGCCGACGGCATCGCGATTCTCAAGCCGGTGCTGGCCCATGCCCTGCAGATGGCCCAGGGCGTCGATCTGGAGCATGGAGGCGGTGCGCATGACCACGCGTGACACCTACCCGATCCTGAGCGTCGAAGAGGCCCGGGCACGCATCCTCGAGTATGTACGCCCGCTAGAGGCCGAGAGCGTCCCCATCCTTGACGCGCTGGGCCGCGTGCTCTGCGTCGACGTGCGGGCCGACGCCGCCATTCCGCCCCACGACAACTCGGCCATGGATGGCTATGCCGTGCGCCATGCCGACCTGCTGGACGCCGACGAGCCCCGCTTGGCCGTGGTGGGGAAGGTGCCGGCCGGCGCCGTGTGGGAGGGCACGCTGCAGGCGGGGCAGGCCCTGCGCATCATGACCGGCGCGCCCATGCCCGCGGGCGCCGACACCGTCGTGCGCTTTGAGGACACTGTCGATGAGGGCGATAGGGTGACCATCCAGCGCGTGCCCAAGGCCGGCCGCAACGTGCGTCGCGCTGGCGAGGACGTCGAGCCGGGGACCGTCGTCCTGACCAGGGGACAGACCCTTGGCGCCGCCGAGATCGGGATGCTGGCCTCGGTGGGGCAGGCCCAGGCCACGGTGCATCGTCGCCCGCGGGTAGCGGTGCTGGCCACCGGCGACGAGATCCTGCCTCTGGATGCGCCGCCCGAGCCGGGCAAGATCCGCAACATCAACAGCTACACCAACGCCGCCCAGGTCCTGGCGCTCGGCGGCGAGCCCCTGGTGCTGGAAGTGGCCTCCGACCGCGAGGATTCGCTGGTGGCGCGGCTCCAGTCGGCCGTCGAGCAGCGGGCCGACCTGATCGTGACCTCGGGCGGCGTCTCTGTCGGCGATTTCGACCTGGTCAAGCAGGTGCTGGCGTCGGAGGGCAACATCAACTTTTGGTGGGTGAACATGAAGCCGGGCAAGCCCATGGCCTTTGGCCTGCTCAAGGGCATCCCGCTGTTGGCGCTACCGGGCAACCCCGTGGCCGCCATGCTCAGTTTCATGCTCTTTGGGCGCCCCGCCGTGCGCAAAATGCTGGGCTATCGTCAGTGGGGGTTGCCGCAGGCGCGGGCCCGCCTGGCCGAGGCCATCGAGCGCAAGGACGGCCGCCGCCACTATTTGCGGGTGCACCTGGACGAGACCGGGGACGGCCTCTCGGCGCGGCTCACCGGCGATCAGGGCTCGGGCATCCTGACCTCGCTGATCGTCGCCGATGGTCTGGCCGTGATCCCCGAGGACCGCGATCACCTGCCCGCCGGCGAGGTCGTGGACGTGATCCTGTTGCGACCCGAGGAGTTTTGGTCGGCATGAACGAGTTTGCAACCCAGAGCGCCTATCCCATGATCTCGTTCGACGAGGCCATGGCGATCCTGACGCAACGGATCGCACCGCTGACGCCCCGCCCCGTGCCGCTGGACGACGTGCTGGGCCTGGTGCTGGCGGAGGACGTCACCGCCGATGGGCCCCAGCCGAGCTTTGCCGCCTCGACGATGGACGGCTATGCCGTGCGCGCCGCCGACGGCGTCCATCCTCGGCGCGTGCTGGGCGAGCAGGAGGCCGGTAGCGTGCTGGATGTCACGCTAGAGCCC
>SKRJ01000305.1 GCA_007118555.1 Anaerolineae bacterium
ATCAACGACGAGCCCATGGTCCTCTACTATCAGATCAACTATACCCTCACCGAGGTGCCGGAGGACACGGCCTACTTTCACGCCCAGTTCCGCCGCGTCAATCCCCTGCCCTACAAAGAGGTCTACACGATCCTGGATGGCGTCAAGGGGCAGGGCCACTATGTGGGCACCTATATGGCCTGGGGCGTGAACAACCGGGGCTGGTGGGGCGAGGGCGAGATCAAGTTCTATATGGACGGCGATGAATGGCCCACCATCTGCGGCACCGGCACCGAGGACTATTTCTGTGGCTCGTACAATTTCGAGAACCGCGAGACCCATCAGTATGAGGCGTTCAGCACCCCCTATGCCGGGCTGCCGCAGATCATCCGCCCCGATGGCGTCTATGACTCGCAGACCCGCTTTGGCATGTACCGCTGGCACATTATGGATCCGATCCGCTTTCGCGAGGACCTGCGTGTGACGATCCAGGCCCTGGGCTGGCGCAGCGGACGGCGCTACCTGCCCCTGCAGGATGATATCGCCTCGGTGGCCTACTGGTACCAGACGCTGCCGAGCGCCCTTTTCCCATCGCTGCCTGACAAGGATTCGCTGGAGATCATCTGATTCTTGTGCAACTCTGAGTTGACATCTGGCGTAATAGGGGTGTAACATGAGCATGGACTTGTGCGTTGTTTACGAGTCACAGGGGCCATTGGGGGCAGAGGTCGCCCGCAGCAAACTCGAGAGCGCCGGCATACAGTGTATCGTGCGCTACGAGTCGGTAGGGAGGACTCTGGGGCTGACTGTGGACGGCCTGGGCCGCGTCAAGGTGATGGTGGCCTGCGCCGATGAGACACGCGCCCGCGAGATCCTGGCCGAGTACGATAGCGACCTCGATGATGTGGAGGAGCAGTACGACCAGGATCTGGACTAGGTTTGGCCCTGGTTGCCGACGTCTGAGTCCTTGATCCTCGAGGCCCGTTCGCCGCAGGCCAAGCACGGCGCCCTGGCAACCAGCATAGCCGGAGTGTCCAAGCGCTGCCCCCTTGGCGTCCAGTATCGGCGCGCACGTTCCGCGCGGCCCCCTGATGCTTGGGCGACCCTAGATCCCGATGGTCGCAAAACCATAATGGTCTACAGCTCACGGTTCATACTGTGGGGCGGCATGCCACAGCGCATAAAAGCTCGTTTACTAATTACGATATTTACCGAGCATTTACGTAGCTTTAAGGTTGAGGGGGCCCAAGCTGGCCGGATATCCGCTACACTTGAGACAAAGACTGCTGCTTGCGACTCTGCAAAAAGACATACCGGCTATGCTTTGCACCGGAGAGAAACGAGAGATGCCATGACCCGACGTTCCCTGGGCGCCCGTACGCTGCTGTTTCCCACGCCCATGCTCATTGTGGGAACCTACGACGCTGACGAGCGTCCGAATGGTATGGCCGCGGCCTGGGGTGGCGTGTGCTGCTCGCGTCCGCCCTGCATCGCCGTATCGCTGCGCGCCGCCACCTACACCCACGGCAGCATCGTGGCCGGGGGCTGCTTTACCGTCAGCATCCCCTCGGAACAGTATGTGCGCGAGGCGGACTATATGGGCATCTACTCGGGCCGCGACGTCGACAAGTTCGTCGCGCTGGGACTGACGCCAGAGCGCGCTCAGCATGTCCATGCGCCCTATGTGGCCGAGTTCCCCATCGTGCTCGAGTGCAAGCTGGCCCACACGATCGAGCTGGGGTTGCACACCCAGTTCGTCGGCGAGGTGCTGGATGTCCACGCGCACGAGTCGGCGTTGGATGCCGAGGGCAACCCGGACGTCGAGCGCATCCTGCCCGTGATCTCGGACGTCGGCAAGCGGCGGTACTATGGCCTAGGCAAAAAGCTGGCCAATGCCTGGGAGATCGGACGGCGCGACGCGTAGCCATAGCAAAGAACCCGATCGCAGAGGACTTGCCAAAGAACAGCACGCTATTATGGATATGCCTCGAAATGCCGGTGTGTGGGCGAGCCAAGGGGGCTTGGCGCTCGCCCGCCTCGAATGCGCCGGGGATATGTGGGGCCAGAAAGGAGAGAACCTATGAGCAAACGGTCGCTGGGGGCCAGGGCCCTTTTGTTTCCCACGCCTATACTTGTTGTGGGCACCTATGATGCCAAAGGACAGCCCAATGCCATGACCGCAGCTTGGGGCGGCGTCTGTTCGTCGGATCCGCCGTGCATTGCGGTGTCGCTAAAGACTACCACGCACAGCTACCATAGCATCAAGAGACTCGCCTGTTTCACCGTAAGCATCCCTTCGGAGCAGTATCTGGTCGAGACCCATTATGTAGGCTTGACTTCGGGCCGTGACGGCGACAAGTTTGCGTCGCTCGGTCTGACACCGCTCCGCGCTTCACATGTCAACGCGCCCTATGTCGACGAGTTCCCCATCGTATTCGAGTGCAAGCTGGTCCACTCCCTCGACCTGGGCTCGCACACCCAGTTCATCGGCAAAGTTCTGGATGTCAAGGCCAATGACGAGGTCGTGAATTGCCACGGCCCGGATATGGCACGGATCAGACCCTTGATTTTCGACCCAGGGCTCCGACGCTACTTCAGCATCGGAAACCCTTTGGGCGATGCTGACGTTCTCAGAAGCACCTCCTGAGCGATGGAGAGGATGCACCCGCGCATCCTCTCCCCCATCCCTTGTGTGGGCCTATCTCCGCCGATCCCCTGTGTCCCTTGACGCCCTGCCCCGCTCGACGTATTCTCCTGCCATTGTTGCCCGTCACGATCCATAGTTGGAGGATACTATGCCTGGACGATCGATCAGCCAAGCCTGGGTGGATGCGGGGAATCCCCTGAACATTACGCGACGAGGACATCTGCGGGCCATGGGCTACACGGACTATGACATGCAGCGTCCGATCATCGGCGTCTGCAATCCGTGGAGCGAGCTCAACCCCGGCCACTGGCACTTTCGCGTGCTGGGGGATGCGGTCAAGCGAGGCATCTGGGCCGCCGGCGGCTTTCCCCTCGAGTTCCCCACCATCTCGCTCTGCGAGGTCTTTCACGATATCTCGACCCTGATCTATCGCAACCTGATGGCCATGGACACGGAAGAGATGATCGCCTCCATGCCGCTGGATGGCGTGGTGCTGCTCTCTACCTGCGACAAGGACGTGCCCGCCCAGATTATGGCTCTGGCCACGGTGAACAAGCCCTCCATGATACTGACGGGCGGCACGCGTCTGGCCGGCCTGTATGATGGCCAGACGGTGGCCTGCTCCAGCGACACCTTCCGCTTTACCTATGACTATCTCGGCGGCGTGATCGGCGATGAGGAGATGCGCCGGGTCGAGATGGACGGCTTTTTCAACACCTGCGGCGCCTGCGGCGTCATGGGCACCGCCAACAGCGTCCAGTCCATTGCCGAGGCCCTGGGTCTGGCGCTGCCCGGCACGGCGATCATCCCGGCC
>SKRJ01000413.1 GCA_007118555.1 Anaerolineae bacterium
GCTTTGTGGCCTTTTTGGTATCGCCCGAGATGCAGCAGTACTTTGCCGAGCAGACATTCGAGTATCCCGTGGTTGCCGGCATCGAGACCCACGAGCTGCTCGTGCCTCTGGCGGAGATCGACGAGCCCGGCCTCGACATGGGCGGCATGGCCGACCTGTCGGGCACCCTTGATCTGCTTCGCAGGACCGACGTGCTCCCATGATCACTATTGCGCGCGCGCCCCAGCGAGCTCTCGACACGCTGGGGCGCTGGCACAGGGGTGGCCACCGGCCACCCCTCGTCGTGGCTCTGGCAGGCGTGCTCGTCGCCGCAGGCGCCCTGTTGCCCACGGCCTACCTGATCCTGCGCGCCACGGGCGCGGGCGCAGGGTTGTGGGATCTGCTATTGCGGCCTCGTACCGCCCAGATCCTGGGGCGCACCCTCACCCTGATGATCACAGTGACCGTCGCCTCGCTGGCCGTGTCGTTACCTCTGGCGTGGCTCATCGAGCGCACCGATCTACCTCACCGGCGGGTCTGGTCGGTGTTGACGGCACTGCCGCTGGTAATCCCGAGCTATGTGCTGGGCTTTATCGTGGTGGCGGCGCTGGGGCCCCGGGGCATGCTGCAACAGACGCTGGCGGGTCCCCTGGGCATCGAGCGCATCCCGGCCCCCTACGGGTTCCGGGGCGCCTGGCTCACCGTGACCCTGGCGTCGTATCCCTATATGCTGCTGCTCCTACAGGCCGCCATTCGCGGCTTGGACGGGCGCATGGAGGAGGTGGCGCGCAGCCTGGGCTATGGGCGCTGGCGCACCTTTATGCGGGTCACGTTGGCGCAGCTCATGCCCGCCATCGCTGCCGGCAGCCTGCTGGTGGGCCTGTATGTGCTGCGTGACTTTGGCGCCGTCTCTCTACTGCGTTACGAGACGTTCACCTGGGCCATCTACCTTCAGTACAATACCTCCATCGACCGCAGCATGGCGGCGGCGTTGGCGCTGGTGCCGGTCGTGCTGGCCGCGGGCGTGCTCTATCTCGAGTCCCGTTCGCGTCAGACCCGGGCGCGCTACAATGCGGGCGCTCGCAGCGAACGAGCCCCGGCGCCGATTCCCCTGGGCCGATGGCGCTGGCCCGCGCTGCTGTACTGTGGGGTTGTTGTGCTGGTGGCCCTGGTGATGCCGTTGGGCGTCCTGGGCTACTGGCTCACCCGCGCCCTGGCGGTTGGTGTCGCTCTGCAGGTGCCCTGGGCCAGTATATGGAACTCGGTTTCGGTGTCGGCGGTGGCTGGTCTCGTCACCGTCATGGCTGCCATCCCCATCGCCATCCTGGAGGTGCGCTATCCGAGTCGTCTTGCGCGCCTGTTGGAACGGGCCAGCTACAGCGGCTTTGGGCTGCCGGGCATCGTCATTGCGTTGGCCCTGGTGTTCTTTGGAGCCAACTATGCCCGCGCCCTGTACCAGACGACGACGCTGCTCGTACTGGCCTATGCGGTGCTCTTTTTGCCGCAGGCGGTTGGGGCGGCCCGCAACTCTTTGCTCCAGGCGAACCCGCGCCTGGAAGAGGCGGCGCGCAGCCTGGGGCGCTCGCCCCTGGGCGCCCTGTGGGCGATCACCCTGCCGATGATGCGACCCGGGCTGCTCGCTGGTGCAGCGCTGGTCTTTCTTACCGCCATGAAAGAGCTGCCCGCGACACTGTTGCTGGGACCCACGGGCTTTCGCACCCTGGCGACCATTGTCTGGTCCGCAACAGAAGAGGGCATGTTCGCCAGCGCGGCCCTATCCTCTCTATTACTCATTCTCTTTTCCAGTGTGCCCATGGCGTTTCTTTCCCTGGGCAAAAGGACCAAGCGCTCATGACCAACGATGCGATCCGGTGCGATAGCCTCCACAAATCCTATGGCAAGACCCTGGCCGTTCAGGATGTGAGTCTGCGTGTCAAACAGGGCGAATGCCTGGCGCTGCTCGGGCCCAGCGGCTGTGGCAAGACCACTCTGCTGCGGCTGATCGCGGGGTTTGAGGCGCCTGACAGCGGCTCGCTCACCATCGGCGACCGGCTGGTTGCCAGCGATGCGTCCTTTGTGCCGCCCGAGCGCCGTCGCGTCGGGATCGTGCTGCAGGATTACGCGCTGTTTCCCCACCTCAGCGTGGCGGCCAACATCGGGTTTGGCCTGCGCAAGGGGCCTGACCGGGCGCAGCGTGTGGAGGAGATGCTCAAGCTTGTGGAGCTGGCTGGCTATGGCGATCGCATGCCCCACGAGCTTTCGGGCGGCGAGCAGCAGCGGGTGGCCCTGGCCCGGGCGCTGGCCCCCGGCCCGCAGGTGCTCTTGCTGGACGAGCCCTTTTCCAGCCTGGACGCCGACCTGCGGGCCCGCACCCGCGCCGATGTGCGCCGCATCCTGGCGCGAGCCGGCGCCACCGTTGTGCTGGTAACCCACGATCAGCAGGAGGCTCTCTACATGGGCGACCGGGTGGCCGTCATGCAGGCGGGACGCATCGAGCAGGTGGACACGCCGTGGGCGATCTATCATCGCCCGGCGACGCCCTTTGTGGCGCGGTTCGTCGGCGTCGCCGAGCTGTTCCCCGGTACGGTGCACAATGGTCGCGTGCTCACCGAGGTGGGCGAGCTGGGCCTGGGCGGCCGCCGTCTCGGCCACGGGGAGCAGGTGCGCGTGCTCTTGCGGCCGCATTGTGTCGGTATCCGCCCCAGCCCCAACGGCATCGGTGTCATTATCGAGCGCGTGTTCCAGGGCAGCCATTATCTGTATCGCGTCCAACTCCCCTCGGGCGCCGTCATCAGCAGCCTGCAACCCTGCCCTTGCGAGTATGCGATCCACACTCGAGTAGACGTCATCCCGGTACGTGGCCAGGAGATCGTCTGTTTTGCCGATGGACAAGAGCATCCCTGCGGGCTCGATGTGCCCGAGGGAGACTGCTATGTGATAGAGCCTGTGCAATAGGCCTAGCGTAGGGCGATTCGGGGCGGGCATTCCACGATGTGCACTTCTCTGCCGCTTTTTCGTGCGCAGGCGCTGGCGCGTCCGCCCGGATCGTGCTATGCTCTGTCCAGTTCCAGGGGGACAATCTTTGTCGATGGCCTGCCCGGGACGCACGCGGGCTAGCGTCATGCTCAGAGCCAGCCCCAGCAGCCCCACGAGAAGGGCGGCTTCAAACACAATCTCGGCTGTCTCGCTGCAAAAGGTAGGGCTCGCGAGCACATGGATGGGATGATGCTGCCGGATGACCGATCAGGATTTGCCCCAGGGCGACATTCCTGCTATATTCGAGTCCCGGGCAGCAGGCCCCACACACACATGGAGGGCATGCATGACCCGTTTTATTTTTTGCACCGGCGGTGTAGTCTCTTCGCTGGGCAAAGGCGTTGCAGCAGCTTCGATCGGTCGCATCCTCAAGGCGCGGGGCGTCAACGTCACCCTGCAAAAGCTCGA
>SKRJ01000091.1 GCA_007118555.1 Anaerolineae bacterium
GCATAATCCAGGGCCATCCACTCGATCGGGCGGTTCTGGGCCGGGTCGATGGCAGGAAGGACGACGTCCTGCAGGAGCGCCCAGCCACCAGCTGCATCGGGAGTCTGCTCCGAATCCCATAGAGCCACGACGATACCGCTCTGGCCGACACGCTGGATAGCCAGGACTGTCTCTGCCTCCAGGCTATAGAGCCCCAGGTCGACGCTGCTGTCCGATGGCAGCATCAGCCCGGTCAGCACCGGATCGGGGTACTCGGTCATACGGCCGGCACGGTCGAGGTACACCTGGTGCAGCATGCTCTCCTCGTCGCCCAGGGGCGACTGATACAGCAGCAAGGCGCCGTCAGAGAGCGCGGCAAGAACCGGCCAGCGCCCGCCGGCCTCTGACATGGGGATGGCTGCAGGCTCGGACCAGCTCTCGCCGTCATCCTCCGAACGGGCCCATCGAACGGGGCCGTCTCCAGCCTCATCCCATGCGGCCGTGATCTGCCGGCCCTGCACAGCGAGGGCCAGACGGGCATTGTCACCCGCCGCGCCTGCCTCGGCCATCGTATTGAGCAGCACCGGCTCCGTCCAGCCCACCTCATCATCCGTAGACGCTCGTACATAGACCCCCGACGGGCTTTCTTCCTCAGCGCTGTCTCGCAGGGTCAGGAGGTGGAGGGTGCCATCGCCGCCGAAAGCGGCGCGCCAAGCTATGGCCGGCCCCAGAGCCTCTGGCTCTGCCCACACATGCTCCCCCAGCGAGAGCGCACTGTGCCATAGGCCGGGTTCGCCCTCTTCAGGCTCCTCCGGGCCGTCGTCAAGCCAAAAGGCGTGGACGCTGTGGACACCATCGCTAACCAGTTCCGCCTGCGTGGGAATCTGTCCCTCACCTGGCTCCGTTCGAACAAGGGCACGGACGTGCTGGGGACGCATCCATGATCTGCCATCGAACCAGGCGCTGGTCAATCCTTCATAGATGTGCCACCAAAAGGCCTGCATCTGCCCATCTCTGCCGGCCACAATCCGCAGCGGCATGTCGGCGCCTGCGCGGGCCAACCTGCTCAACTGCTGCCACTCCTCAACGGCATCGGCGGTCGGATCCGACCAGATGGGCGTCTCCGGATCGCTCCAGATCTCGTCAAGGAGCCTGGCGCGTAGCAGCCAGATGTCATCTTCATTGCACTGGCCCACCATATACAGGCTGTCATCCCCGAGCAACGCAATCTGCCATGCGGTCACCGAACCTACCGCATCCGTGTCAAGATCGTGGGCGGGAAAACGCAGATCGGTGAGCTCGGACAGGCCTGTGGAGACCGTCTCCACAGCTTCCGGTGCCCGCCAGACGGCCAGCGAGGGACCGTCCTGCTGGCCCCCGATCACAAAAAGTACGCGCCCATCGGGGAGGCTATGCAGTGACAGTTGAGCGCTCTCAATCGGGCGCCCGATCAGAATGCGCTGCGGCATCGTCCAGTTCCAGCCCCCGTCGAGCGTATAGCTCATCATCAAGACGGGCTCGCCGGTGGCAGCCGTGCGCTGCCACACCAAGAGCACCTGGCCCTCGGCACCCAGGGCGACCTGAGCGTTGATGGCCGAGGGACCATCAGGATCCACGAGCTGTGGCCGCACCCAGAGTGCCCCGCCATCCCGACTCCAGGTGTAGTATGTCATGTTGGTGCCTGGCTCGGTCCAACTCGCGTAGAGCTGGCCCTCTCCACCTACCGAAAGATCCAGATTAGCGTCGGTATCCGCCATACGCACATAGAGCGATTCCGCCACCAACACCTGGTCACCCCAGGTGGCGCCGCCATCCCCCGAGCGCATATGGTAGACGCCCGGCATCTGCGCGTCGGTGCGCCCGGGGTACATGAACAAGAGGTGAATGGAGCCATCGGGCCCCGTCACGCTCCGCCACGCAGCCACCCCCGGAGCGATAGAGCGCACAATGGCCCATTGGCCGCTCCCCGGGGTGGTACTCGTTTGTCGCAGGGGTGCAATCCGAGCGGCCGTGGTGGCTGGAAAGAACACGTTCACGCGCCCGGCCTGGTCACCGGCCAACGTGCCCCCCGAGCGCACCGGAACCCGGATGGCTGCCTCGGTCTGCGGATTCAGGATGGCACTGCCCTGTGCATCAAATGACAGATCCAGGATAGGTACCGGCCGCGGTCTCTCCAACCCTTCCGCATCGACTCGCATGGCGGTCAGCCCATCATATTGGTCCCACCAGTAGGCGTAGAGAGAATCCTCCTCGCCTCGTACGAGCTGGGGGGCCGTCGCCACGCCCGAAACCGATAGATTCACCGGCCGATCCCATAGACCCTCCTCCGCCGCAAGAGGGAGCGGCGCCCAGAGAACCAGGACGAGGGCACATGCCAGAGCACTGACGGCCAGCCGGACCGGGAGCTTTATCACAGGGGTACTCCTATGGATCAGAATTCGAGCGCCAGACCTTGGCGATACTATGGCTCTAACGGGGGCAGACCGGCGCGACGCCGCGCCTCTGCGCTGCGCTCGTGAGCATCAGCTCGTTCGGGCTGCAGCAGCGACACGGCCTGGTACGCATAGGCGGCTCGTTCATAGTCCCCCGGCGCCCAGTACCGTGACCAGGCCTGGCCGTCCATGCGCGGGATGGCCCACTTTAGCCCCGCA
Source organism: Anaerolineae bacterium (assembly GCA_007118555.1). GTDB lineage: Bacteria > Chloroflexota > Anaerolineae > UBA1429 > UBA1429 > UBA1429. The sequence goes on from SKRJ01000091.1 coordinate 2,631, forward strand.
ATCACTTGTACGCCTTCGTGGACATGGCCGTTCGCGATCAGCGCATCGCCATAGAGCAGGCGGGTGGGAGCATCACGATGTCCTGCATCCCAGGCCCTCTGCATGAGCGAGAGCGCCTGAACATACTCTCCCTGGGCCAGAGCTATTGCCGTCAATCGCCGATAGGCTGTCGGATGCCCGGGCGAGCTTGCCGCGCGCCACAGATGCGTCTGCGCCCGGGTGAGATCCACCTGTCTGCGCACCTGATCCAGATCGGGGTCATGGAAACGCTCCGGATCATAGAGCTGCAGCTCGGCCTGCGTCTGGGCGACAGCGCCCAGATTGGCATGCCAGGCCGCCACAGGCCGGCCCACGGTGGCCCCCAGCAGCGTCGCAGCAAGGACGGCCAGCGGCGCGACCCATCCCCATACGCCACGGGCCTGACTCTGCACCACAGCATCTTCCGCGGCCTCACGCCGTGCGATCTGGGTGCACGCCATCATGACGCCAAAGGGCACAAAGAGAATCAGGACGCCCCGGCTGCCATAGAGAACACTGTCGACGAGACCATGCACGGCCACAGCCACGATCGACGCCAGGCAGGCTTCCATCAGCAGGCCCACCTCGGCGTCGGCCTGCCGCCGCCACCGGCCAAAATCTGCCACCGCGGCCCCGACCAGCACCACCATAGCCGTCAGTCCCAGGACGCCCTGCTCCGTCAGGATGTCGATCCACATATTGTGACTATAGACCGTATAGCCTACATGGATCAGCAAGCTGTACACGGAAAAGGGAATCATGAACAGC
>SKRJ01000150.1 GCA_007118555.1 Anaerolineae bacterium
CTGTCCAGGGGTTGCATGCGATACAGCCCCGCGGGGCGGTAGGTGGCGGCGGGCGGCACATAGTGCAGATAGGGCCCCGGCTCGTCACCCTCTATCTCCAAGAAGCCGTCCTCATCCACAACCAAGTCCGTGGCCAGGGGCTGGCGATAGCACTCGCGCGGATCGCCCGCCGCCAGGAATATCTGGTTACCACGCAGGCGCAGGCGCGACGCGGGCAGGACCTGGGCCAGGAACGCCGGTAGATGCGCGGCGTAGGCCGCCGGGAGCACCGTCTCGTAGGCGGCATCCCGGATCTGCGCCCAGACCTCCTCGCGGGGCCTGGGCTCTGCCTGCTGGCGTATAGCCTGGTCCAGATGGAGGTTCAGGTCGACATCCATCCACCGGCTGAGCTCGGCCGGCAGTACCACGGATCGGGCCGTGACCTCCTCGGCAAAGGTGGCAGCGAGATTGTACCTGGCCAGCCAGTTGTCCACGGCCGGCTTGAGTTGATCGGGTCCGGGCATGGTCTTGCCGTAGGTGTCCATGAGCAGGATACCCGACGGGTCCTGGCCCACAAGATAGATGCGCCCCAGGCCATCGACCACGATCCGAGCAGGCAAGAACCCTACGGGCAGGCTGCCGTCAAAATGGGGATCCGGCCTGCCCTGGGCGTCGAACCGCCACACAAAGCCCTGGCGGTCCGCTACGTACAGGCGGCCATGCGGCCCCCGCGCGACATCGATCGGCGCCCAGTCGGGCTCCTCCGAAGGTGGCGCAGCAAGCCGCGAGGGAAAGGGCCCCAGGATGCGGCGCAGGGCCAACCCGGGCAGCGTGAACAGCTGCAGACGCCGGTTGCCCGCATCCACCACCACCAGGTCATCCCGGTGGCTGATGGCGAGACCCAGGGGGGTGTCCAACCGCCTCGGCTCGGTCCCCAGGCCGCCGATGGTGTCGAGCGTTCGGGCGGGGCCGCAACAGGGCTCCCAGCGCAGGATGCGGTGCCGCGAGGGATCCGCGACAAAAATCTGGTCGCCCCACACGGCGATGCCGCGCGGCAACGTAACGCCGCCAAACGTGCCTTGAGGATCGTCAAGATCCGGAAGGCGTTGCGCCAGCGGTTCAAGCTGGATGCCGTCCTCCTCGACCGACGCGGCCACGGCCTCCAAGGGCCGCCAGCCACTGGCGTTATCCAGGATGAAATCATAGGGACGAATCAGACGCGCCATCAGACGCCTCGCGATCGTGCATAGCTGATCGAAACACTGGCCTGGCGCAGGGCAATGAGAGCGCCATCGGCCACGGGTAGATCGCAACAATCATAGGCGGCGGCTACATACCACCGCTGCTCCGGCGGATCGCCCGGCTGGGGCGGCTCGACGATGACGATCACCGCTCCCTCCGGCCCCTCGCCCCAGCACGCATCGGGGAAGGCGGCCCGCTCGGCTCCGATCACGGCGGGCAGCTCGCTTTCCGCCTGGCTCTTGCTACCAAAACGTGCAAGCAGCTTGTAGAGCATGAGGCTTTCCACGCGCAGCACGCCGGGCAAGACCATGATCTCGCGCACCAGCTCGGAATAGTAGATATCACGGCCAAAAGGCCAGCCCTTCTTGTCCTCACCGCCCTGTAGCGGGTGAAAGTATTCCGCCAGGCGATCGGCGATTGCGTTCTTGACCGTCTTGAGATCGGCGTTATCCCGAGCGCGCACGTCCAGCGCCACATCCACGTCATGGTAAGGCGGTCCCTGCACACAGACCTGGGTGGTGATCAGGCGGCGCTCGTTCAGGTAACGACATACCCTGTCCAGAGAGACCTGGCTGGGGACCGGCTTGGCGGCCTCGCTGCTGGGCACGATGACGACGTTGATGACGCGCCCACAGCCCTTGCCGTCAGAGCCTGGCCTGGCGACATAGGCGTGGGCGCGGGCCACCAGGGCGCCCGGGGTCTCGGCCGCCATCTGGGCAAAATCCTCCAGGGTGACAGCCCGATTGCTCTTGAGGGCGTCCCGTGGGCCGCGCAGCTTGGTCTCGTCCAAGGTCTCCCCGTCGGCACCGCCCTCAGCCGGTCTATAGTTGGTGACCGAGTCGACCTCGCGGATGGGCGTGGCCAGGTCGGTGATCTTTTCGGCGCCCACATTGCCTATGCGTCCCCCGCCATAGCGGTATTCCCGAGCGATGACGTTGAACTGCCCGGCCACCGGGATACGGCCCCGCAGCCCATCGCCAAAGGTAATCTCGCCGGTGGTCCGATGCAGCGTATAGACCGCGCCATCGGGCTTGGCGCCATAAAAGTCGGCCACCTGTTCCCATGGCCTGGGCCCGCTGCCCTCATCCACCTCCAGCACGAGCTTGGGCTCGGCCAACACCGGGGTGTGGCGCAGGGTCATGACCTGGTTGGGTGTGCCATCGCTCGAGCCCACGGCCTCGTCGAAAACGGTCAGCGCCGCTGTCGCCGATACCACGTTGGTCAGAACGCGATCGATCTCGGGCGCCTTGTCATACGCCTCCGCCCGGTCCGTGACGACCCGCAGCCAGTAGTAGGGTGTGTCGTCGATCTTGGCCAGCAGGGGCCACCCCAGATTGTTGTACGAGACAGAGGGGATCTGGACCGGCACCTTGAAGAACACCTGGCCGTTACGCGTCAAGTTGAGGGTCTCGTCGCCCGTGATATTCAGGTCACTCCAGGTGGTGCCGTCCCAGCATTGCCATCGGAGCAACGGCTCTGTCTGGAGTTGGGGATTGCACTCGCTCTGGGGCCTGGGTGCCAGCAACGCCCGGCCCTCTTCGGCCAGGTAGAACTGGAGGCCAATCTCCTCTCGGGAAAAGGGCAACGGCGACCTGAACCCCAGGAGCAGGGCGGCGTTCTTGACGGCCGCAGGTGACGCAGCAGCGCCTGCTGTCGGATCGGTAAAAGGCGAAAAGGTGCGCCCCGCAAAGTTATTGTCCTCGGTAACCAGCACCGGCACCTTTGGGTCGGTGCTATCCGCCGTGGCGTTGATGTCGGGCACAGCCACCAGCACCTCGAGTTGGGCCGTGATCGCCCGCAGCGTGCGGTTGGTCTCGAAATAGAGTGGCTCCTCCAGGTCGCGATCCGAGACACCGACGACGGTGCGCCGCTCGATCAGAACCTCTGACACCCTGGTGGCCTCCCTGTCGTTGAGGATAAAGGTCAGATTGGCCTGCGCCGGCTGAGCGGGCCGCTGCTCCACACCCAGTAGCTGCAGGAACTTGAAAAAGTTCAGGTCGGGCAACTGGTTGAGACGAAACAGGATCGTCTCGGCCAGCCAGGCCTGGAGCTGGAGCAACGTGATCCCGGGGTCGCTGTCGTTCCAGTCGGTCCACTCGGGCACATAGCGCGGTATGCGGCTGCGAGCCTCTTTGAAGAGGCTTTCGAAATCCCGATCGTCCAATCTTGGTGGTTGCAGA
>SKRJ01000396.1 GCA_007118555.1 Anaerolineae bacterium
AAAGGTCTCTTCCACCTGCTCATGATAGTGGCCGCCCAGGGCCTCGCCCGGCCTGATCAGGATGATGCCCCAGTCGATGCGAGGCCCGCGCATCAGATACTTGACGCCGCTGTCTCCGTCCCGATAGGACAGGTCTTGCTCCTTCACATGCTGCATCTCTATGCCTCCTCGTGTGACTCGGATCCGGGGTCTGTGAATCGGTAACGCATCTCGCCGGATGCGTCTATTGTGTAATGGCCAAAAAAGGGCGTCGGCCCGTGGTCTGCCAGCAGGCGGGGCAGGAGGTATGGCAGATCGGCCACCATCTCGTCCCAGGGCAGGGCGTCCAGCGCATGCCATTCCAGCGTTCCCTCGGCAGAGGGCCGCGTGCTCCGCTTCTCGGCGTGGCCCATGAATACGAACAGCATCACCCCCGGATGGCCTGCGTGGCCCGAGACATGCACGATGGCCCGCAGTGTGAGCTCTGTGGGGACAAGGCCCGCCTCCTCGCGAATCTCGCGCAGAGCGCTTTGGCGCGGGTTCTCGTCGGGCTCGATATGGCCCCCCAGCCCGTTCAGGCGGTTGGCCCAGATGCGCTTGTCAGGCGCTCCCCGCAGCAAAAGAAGCGCATTGTCGCAGAGCACAAAGCTCAAGCTACGGGGTATAACGGTATAGTGATCGTTGTCGACGGTGCCCTGTTCCTCAAAGCGCATAGATTCAGACGCCCCTCGATTTTCAAACCCTCTGGCAACTGTGCTATAATTCATGCCGTTCGATCACCGGATCGTCAGATCACCGGACCCGATGATCCGCAAGGACCGCTGCACGATAGCCAAGCATAGCAGGAGATTCATCATAGCATGACCCATACAAGATGCAACCCTCGTCGCCATCGGCCGTGGCGCGGTGTCCTCGCGCTCTGGGCGGCTATGCTGGTTCTCGCGGTGGCCCTGGCCGGGTGCGATGTCGGCGAGGAAGCCATGGTTGTGGTTACGCCAACGGCCACGCGCACGCCGCAACCCACCTATACGCCTGACCCGACCGAGACCGCCACGCCTACCGAGACGCCTACGCTGGTTCCTACGGTACCGTTCAGCACGCCCACGCCCACGCCGACCCGCAACCCCAATATCAGCCCGCTGACCGGTCTCGAGGCTGATCCGGAGCTGCTCACCCGGCGCGTGCTGGCGATCCGCGTGGGGAACGATCCCGGGATCCGGCCGCAGGAAGGGCTGGGGGCCGCCGATATCGTGTACGAAGAGGTGATGGATGGTTGGTCGGTGACACGCTTTACCGCCCTCTACCTGGATAGCGACGCCACGCGGGTACGCCCCCTGCGGAGCGCTCGCCTGTCCAACCTGACGCTGGTACCTCAGTATGATGCGGCTCTGGTGCACACCGGCGCCAGCGATCCGATCCGCTGGATGATCTCGCAGGCTACCTTTGTGGACCTGGATCAGTTCTTTCATCCATCGCCCTTTCGCGTGCTGGCAGGCTTTGACTGGCGAGGCCGCATCTATACCTCGACGGCTCTCGTGCACGCCTATCTCGAGTCGCGCGACATGCAGCAGGACCGACTGATCGAGGGGTACGAGTTTGATCCCACGCCGCCTGATGGCGAGCCCGCGCCTGTGGTACGGATCCCTTATCCCAGTTCGAGCGTAGTGCGTTGGGAGTATGACGCGGAAAGCGGCCAGTATCTGCGCTATGTACAGGGGCGACCGCATACCGATGCCCTGACCAACGAGCAGATCGCGGCGGACAATGTCGTTATCTTTTACACCCGGCATGGCGCCACCGATATTGTCGAGGACAGCCTGGGGGCCACCGCTATCGATATCGTGATGACTGGCTCGGGTAGGGCGGAGGTGGTCCGTGACGGCGTCGTGATCGAGGCGAGATGGCGACGCACCTCCGAAGACAGCCCCATCCTGTATTGGGATAGTGACATGGATATCATTCCGCTGCGCCCGGGCAAGACCTGGATCCAGTTGGTGCCCCCTGACTATGAGATCGTGTACGAATAGAGCTCTTTCATGTCGCTCGAATTTGACTTTTGGGGCTTGCAGTGTAGAATCAGTCATGTAATCTGTTCACAGGGAGAAGAAAGATATGCCATTTGGATTACCTGAACTGCTCATCATTCTGGTCATCGTCATAGCTATCTTTGGCGCGGGCAAGCTTGGTAGTTTGGGCGGCGCTCTGGGCAAGGGCGTGCGTGATTTCCGTCAGAACGTCAAGCTGGATGATGAGGCCAAGGACTCTGACGCTGGAGCCGCGGACAACGACTGAGTCGCATAGTCTGTCAATCGTCGCTATGTGCAGCGGCGCCTTTTTTTCGGGCTGAGGCATCCTACAAGGAGGAAATATGGCTGGTCTTTTGGCCCCGGATATCATTCTGATGGCCGCCATTGGTGCACCAGAGCTTTTGATTATTCTGGTCATCGTTATTGTGATCTTTGGCGCAGGCAAACTGCCCGAGATCGGTGGCGCCTTGGGCAAGGGTATTCGCGAGTTCCGCGATGCCACCAAGGAAATCGAGGGCGCTCAGGAAGACGTCCAGAAAGCGGCCGACGACATCGAGGCAGAGCAGGAGTAATTCTTTCTGGTAGCTCCTCATAGCCTCGTATATTGAGAGACCCCGGCGTACACGCCCACACATTGTACGCCGGGGTCTTTTATGCTAGCATGGCATCCAGTGACATGCTAGTAAAAGCAACGAGGAGACCTGCCCATGTTCACCCTTAGTGGCTTTGCTGACGAGATCTCGGCCGATCTTGACGAACAGCTCGATCTGTTGACCCGGATCGAGGTCCGCAATCTCGAGTTGCGCGGCGTGTGGAACACCGGCGTGCTCGACCTCAGCGACGAGCAGATACGCACCATCAAGCAGGCCCTCGACGCTCGGGGCATTGGTGTCTCGGCCATTGGCTCGCCCATCGGCAAGATTCAGATCGATGACCCCTTTGAGCCTCACCTAGAGGCATTTCGCCGGGCCGTCGCCCTGGCCGAGTACTTTGAGACCCCTTATATCCGCATGTTCTCTTTCTTTGTGCCCGAGGGGCAGGCCGACGCCCATCGCGACGAGGTAATGCGGCGCATCGAGGCCCTGCTGGAGGCCTCTCAGGGGCACCCCGTCACGCTGCTGCACGAGAATGAGCGACACATCTATGGCGACATTCCCCGGCGCTGCCGCGATCTGATGGAGACCTTTGATACGCCTCGCTTTCGCTTTACCTTTGATCCGGCGAACTTTGTGCTGTGCGGCGTGCACCCCTACACCGATGGTTACGAGCTCCTCAAGGATTATATCGAGTATCTGCATATCAAGGATGCCTTGATGGAGGAGGGGCAGGTGGTGCCGGCGGGCCAGGGCGATGGCGAACTGGAGCCACTGCTGCGCGCCCTGGTTACAGAGGGCTATGATGGGTATGCCTCGCTAGAGCCGCACCTCAGCATGGCAGGCGAGTTTCGGGGCTTTTCCGGTCCCGAGCTGTTCGAGGTAGCCACCGAAGCGTTACGAGGCCTGATGGAAAAGGTCGGCGCCGAGGAAAGGCGCGGGTAGGAGGAGCCATGGCACCAGCATCCAGGATCGCCAAAGCCGTGATCCCGGTGGCGGGGATGGGCACGCGCCTGCTGCCCGCCACGAAATCGCAGCCGAAAGAGATGCTGCCTGTGGGGCGGCGTCCCGTCGTGCAGTATGTGGCCGAAGAGATGGAGGCCGCCGGGCTCAGGCAGATCCTCTTTGTCACAGGTCGGAAAAAGAGCGCCATCGAGGATCACTTTGACACGGATACCGAGCTCGTGCGGCTGCTCTCGGCCGCCGACAGCCACATGCTGCTGGAAGAGCTCAACTATACCGAGACCGAGGCCACCTTTTTCTACACGCGGCAGAGTACGCCCCTGGGCCTGGCCGATGCCGTCAGCCGGGCCGAGAAATTCGTCGGCGAGGACGACTTTGTCGTGGCGCTCGGCGACTCGATCATCCATAGCCCTGACGGCAACGGCCTGCTGCCGCGGCTGATCGATGCACATCGTCGCTCGGGCGCCGCCTGCACCATCGCTTTGGAAGAGGTCGATCCCAGCGAGGCGTACCGCTATGGCATTGTGCAGGTCGCCTCTTGCGCCGATCTGACGGGCCCCTTTGAGATCGAGGATCTGGTGGAAAAGCCCGCCATGGGTGCCGCTCCCTCGAACCTGGCGATTGCGGCGCGCTATGTGTTCAGCCCCGCCATCTTTGAGGCGATCCGGCGCACCGCCCCCGATCGCAAGGGCGAGCTGCAGCTCACCGACTCGATTCGCCTGCTCCAGCAACTGGGCCACTCGGTGTATGGACTCTGTCTGCGCTGGGGCGAGCGCCGCTATGACATTGGCAACTTTGAGAGCTATTTTACGGCGTTCATCGATTTTGCCCTGGCCGACGAAAAGTACGGTTATATGGTCAGGCAGTACCTCAAACGTAAGGCACGAGAGTTATAAACTATGGAAACGATCCGTTGCTCGGCGCCCGGGCGCTGTGGCATCATCGGTAACCCCACCGACATGTATGGTGGGGCCGTCATCTCTTGTTCGATTCCGTATCGCGCGCATGTGACGATCAAGCCCCACACGGAACTGGTGCTGGAGACGGGCGGGCGCTCCTTTGTGGTCCGTGGCGACGATGATCTGCGGCTGCGGGGCGACTATTTCGACGTGGCCCGGGCCGTGCTCGAGTACCTGCACGACGACGGGCTCTGTTGCCACATCTCGTACTCTTCCGAGATCCCCATCAGCTCCGGCGTCTCGAGCTCTACCGCCCTCACCGTCGCGATCCTGTACGGGTTGCTACGCTTCAAAGATTTGGACTATTCTCCCTATCGGGTGGCCGAGCTGGCCCGCTACACCGAGCTGAATCACTTTCGGATCATCTGCGGCTATCAGGACGCCTACATGTGCACCTTTGGCGGGCTCAACTATATGGACTTTCGTGGCAAGCAGTTCTACCGGCCCGCCGCCGAAGAGCTCTATGCCACCATCGAGCCGCTGGAGCGCTATGTACCTCATCTGCCGCTGGTGCTCGCGCATACGGGCGTAGAGCATTCGTCGGATGCGGTGCACAAGCCACTGCGGGAGCGCTGGTTGGAGGGGGATCGCCAGGTGCGCGATGCTTACGAAAACATCACCCGGCTGGCCCAGGAGGGCAAAAAGGCGCTGCTGAACGCCGAGTGGGAGCGGCTGGGCTACCTGATGAACCAGAATCATGCGATCCAGCGGGATCTGGGCGGCTCGGGCGAGGCCAACGAACGGCTGATCGCTGCGGCGCTCGATCTGGGCGCGCTGGGCGCCAAGCTGGCGGGCGCCGGCGGGGGCGGCACCATCATCGCCCTGCACGAGGACCCCGACTATTTGTCCCAAGGGCTCGCAGAGATCGGGGCCGACCGGGTCTTTCGACCGCATCCCGATCGCGGGGTCGGGCTCGACGCGCCCGTAGATATGCAGGTCGTTACCCCCGAAACGCAAGAATCCCGCCAATAAGGCGGGATTCGGCTTGGTGGGCAGGATAGGACTCGAACCTACGACCTCCACGATGTCAACGTGGCGCTCTAACCAACTGGGCTACCTGCCCCTAACTAGCTCCTATTATAGACGGTTGGCGCGATACGGCAAGTTCGGCGCTTGCGCCTGTAGTTGCTCCGGCACAGTCCGATTGCATTTTGATGCCGCCCGCCTATAATGGTCTCAGGATCGTTGCGTCATGTTCTATCAGGACATGACAAGACCCTGCGAATCAGACTGTACGAGTCTTGATTCATTGCCAGGTTTCTGGTATAATCTCCAGGGTGATCCTGAACTTGGTATGGGAGCAGTGTGCATGCAGCTCAAAGTAGAGTTTCTGGGGCTGGCGAGGGAGCTGGCCGGGACCAAGGAGGGTCTCGTGCAGGTTGGCGAGCAAGCCACCTGGAGAGAAGTTGTTCGGCAACTGGCTGCGGAATACCCCGCGCTGCTTGGCACTGTGATCATCCCCGATCACGATGCTTGTGATTCTGATATGCAGCATTACAAGCTCGCCCCATCCTATATGTTCAACGTTGGAGGCCGCGCAATGGTGCGCGATCTGGATATGCCTGTGCAAGCAGAGGAGCGTTTGCTGCTCATGTTTGCCGAGGCGGGAGGATAGGAGCCATGTACGCATATACTGGCAAGATTCTGCATGTGGATATGACCACCCAGGCCAAGCGTGTGCAGCAGGTGGAGCCCGAGTTCTACAAGCTCTACCTGGGCGGCGTGGGGCTGGCCTCCCGGCTGGCCTATGACAATGTAACCCCCGGCGCTGACCCGTTGGGCCCGGATAATGCCCTGTGCTTTGCGTGCAGCGCCTTTGCAGGCACTACGGTGCCCGTGGGCACCAAGCACGGCGTGGCCAGCAAGTCGCCTCTCACCGGATTCATCGGCGACTCGCTCTCGGGGAGCCACTGGTCCGAGATGATGCGGCGCGCCGGCTGGGATGGGCTCGTATTCAAGGGGCAGTCGCCCCATTGGGTCATCGTGTTTATCGACGACGACGATGTCCGCTTTCTGGACGCCACGCCCTATATGGGCATGGGCGCCGTCGAGGTGCAGGGCAAGCTGCGCGATCGCCTGGGCGACGAGAACATTCGCATCAGCGCCATCGGGCCCGCGGGCGAGAACCTGGTGCGCTTTGCCTCTATTGACAACGATGGGCGCCAGGTGGGGCGTACGGGCAACGGCGCCGTCATGGGCTCCAAGCGGATCAAGGCCATCGCTGTTCGCGGCACCAAGCCGGTGCGGGTCGCCGATCGCCAGGGCCTCATGGAAAAGAGCCTCCCGCTCATCAAGACCACCCAGGGCCCCGGCACGCTCAAGTACCGCACCCTGGGCACCCCGGCCAACGTCCTGAACATGAACGCCATTGGCGTGCTCCCCACCCGCAACTTTTCCGAGACCGTATTCGAGCACGCCGAGACGATCAGCGGCGAGTACCTGCGCGACCATTTCCGGGTCAAGGCCGTGAGTTGCTCGGGCTGCTCCATCGCCTGCGAGCAGTGGGGCGTGGTACGCGACGGCAAGTACAAGGGCGCCAAGATCGGGCTGGATTACGAGCCGCTGTTCGCCGTGGGCTCCAACTGTGGCATCGGCACCCTGCCGCCCATCATCAAGCTGGTGGAGATGGCCGACGAGTTGGGCATGGACGCCATGAGCGCCGGCGTGGTCATCAGTTGGGCGATGGAGTGCTATGAGAAGGGCCTCCTGACCAAGGAGGACACCGGCGGCCTGGAGCTCAACTTTGGCAACGACGACGCCGCCGTGGCCGTGATGGAGATGATGGCCCATCGCGAGGGCCTGGGCGACATGCTGGCCGAGGGCGTCAAGCGCGCCTCGGAAAAGCTGGGCAAGGGCAGCGAGCACTTTGCCATGCACAGCAAGGGCATGGAGCTGCCCGGCTATGACGTACGCAGCCTCAAGACCTTTGCCATGGGCCTGGCCGTGGGAACCCGCGGTCCCTGCCACAACCGCTCCCTGGCCTATGAGCTCGACATCAAGGGCGTGTTCGATCGCTTTACCGCCGAGCCGGGCCGCGGCCCCCTGGTCGTCGAGAACGAGAACTTTGCCTGCGTGCTGGACTGCCTGGTGCTCTGCAAGTTCCTGCGCAACTGCTTTGACGATTTCAATACCGAGGTGGCCGAGCTCTATACCATGACCACCGGCATCGAGCTGACGCCCGAGGAGCTGGCTGAGGTAGGCGACCGGGTATGCAATCTGAAAAAGGCGTTCAACATTCGCGAGGGCTGGACGCGGGCCGACGACAGCCTGCCGCCCCGCGCCATGCAGGACCCGATCCCGTCAGGGCCCGCCAAGGGCAGCTTTGTGAGCCAGGAAGAGCTGGATCTGCTGATCGATGACTATTATCAGGCGCGCGGTTGGACCGAGGAGGGCATGATCCCCAGGGCCAAGCTTATCGAGCTGGGGCTGGGCGATATCGCCGACGAGATCGGCGAGGATGCCGTCGTCGCGGACGCAGCGGTATAAGGAGATCGTGATGACTATTACCCAGATTGCCTACGAGCATGTGATCTGCGATCCGGCCGAATGCACAGGCTGCCGCATCTGCGAGTATGTCTGCTCGGCCAACAAGCACAACGTCTTTGACGCCAACCTGTCGCGCATCCGTGTCGTCCGGATCGAGCCCGTGACCATGACGGCCATTACCTGCCGCCTGTGCGCCGACGCGCCCTGCATCCTGGCCTGCCCCCGCGATGCCCTCACCCGTTCGGAAGAGAACGGCATCATCCTGGTGGATGACACCAAGTGCGACGGCTGCGGCTGGTGCGTCGAGGCTTGCGATTTTGGCGCCATCGTGCTCAACCCCTCCTCGCGGCTGGCCGAGATTTGCGACCTGTGCGCCGACAACGAGGATGGACCCCAGTGCGTGGTCTACTGCCCGAAAGAGGCTCTCTCGCTGGCCACCCCCGAGGTGCTGCGACAAAAGTCGCGCCGCAAGGTGGTGCAGCGTCTGTTCGAAGAGCTCATGGACAACGAGTGATTCCTACCCAGAGACGCTCCGACTCGACAGAGACGGGAGCGTCTCTGACATGCAGTATCCAGCCGAGTTACCCTGGGAGTTGATAGATGACAACGAGTAACGAACTCCGTATCGGCGTATATGTGTGCAGTTGCGGCTCGAACATCGGTGGCGTCATCGATCCGGGCGAGGTCGCCGAGTTTTCGCGCACGCTGCCGGGCGTCGTGCTGGCCCGCGAGAACCTGTACCTGTGCGGCGACCCGGGCCAGAACGCCATCGCTCAGGACATCCGCGAGCATGGGCTCAACCGCGTGGTGATCGCGGCGTGCAGCGTCCGCATGCACGAGCCGACCTTTCGCGCCTGCGTGGCCGAGGCCGGCCTGAACCCGTTCCTCATGGAGATGACCAACATCCGCGAGCAGGACACCTGGGTGCACTCCCACGAGCCTGACGCGGCCCTGCACAAGGCCAAAGAGCTGGTGTCCGCCGCGGTTGCCAAGGTTACCTATGTCGAGCCGCTGCAGCCCATCACCGTGCCCGTCACCAAGGCGGCGATGGTGATCGGCGGTGGCGTGGCCGGCATCAGCGCCGCCCTCGACCTGGCCGACATGGGGATTCATACCTACCTGGTGGAAAAGGAGCAGAGCATTGGGGGCACCATGGCCCAGCTCAACAAGACCTTTCCCACCATGGACTGTTCCATTTGAATTCTCGCACCCAAGATGGTTGACGCGGCGCGTCATCCCAAGGTCGAGATTCTGGCATACTCCGAGGTTTTGCGGGTCGATGGCTACATCGGCAACTTTCGCGTCGAGGTCATGCAAAAGCCGCGCTATGTGATCGCCGAGAACTGCACCGGCGATGGCGAGTGCGCCGATGCTTGCCCCATCGAGGTGCCCAACGAGTTCGAGATGGGCCTGGCCCCGCGCAAGGCCATCGACGTGCCTCATGGGCAGGCGGTGCCTTTGATCTATGCCATCGACATGGATCACTGCATCGAGTGCTACCAGTGCGTCACGGCCTGCGGGCATCGCGATGCCATCGATTTCACCCAGGAGCCCGAGCTGCTGGAGCTCGAGGTCGGCAGCATCATCGTGGCCACCGGCTTTGACAGCTTTGACCCGACGGTGATCCCCGAGTACGGCTATGGCCCCTATCCCAACGTGATCACCGCCATGGAGCTGGAGCGCCTGGACAACTCGGCGGGCCCCACCATCGGGCGGCTCATCCGTCCGTCGGACGGCCGCGAGCCCAAGAGCATGGCCATCGTCCAATGCGTTGGCTCGCGCGATCAGCGTTTCAACGAGTACTGCTCCGGGTTCTGCTGCATGTATGCGATCAAGAACGCCATCCTGCTCAAGCAGATGATCCCGGACATGGAGATCACCATCTTTTACATGGACATCCGCACGCCCTCCAAGGGCTATGAGGAGTTCTACAACCGCGCCCGCGAGATGGGCATCCGCTTTATACACGGTCGCCCCTCGCAGATCACCGAGGATCCGGTCACCCGCAACCTGTTCGTCGAGGCCGAGGACCAGGAGCTGGGCGAGGTGCTAGAGTTCGAGGTCGAGATGGTGGCCCTCTCCACGGCGGCCATCCCGCGGGCCGATACGGAGCAGGTGGCCTCGAGCCTGACCCTCTCTCGCAGCCCGAGCGGCTTTTTCATGGAGTACCATCCCAAGCTGCGGCCGGTGGACTCGCCCACCGACGGCGTGTTCCTGGCCGGGGCGGCCCAGGGCCCCAAGGACATTCCCGCCAGCGTGGCCCAGGGCAGCGCTGCGGCGGCCCGCGCCGCCAGGGTTCTCTCGTCGGACACGTGGGAGATCGAGCCGATCATCGCCAAGGTAGACGAGGCCGTGTGCGTCAGCGCCCAGGGGACCCGATGTGGCCTGTGCGTGGGGGCCTGTCCCTATGGCGCCATCAGCTGCGTCACCGGCGAGGCGGCCCAGATCACGTCGGCCAAGTGCCACGGCTGCGGCGGCTGCGTGGCCGAGTGCCCCCACAGCGCCATCACCCAGGATCACTTTACCGATGCCCAGGTCGTGGCTCAGTTGAGCGAGCTGCTCCGCGACAAGCCCGAGGAAAAGGTTTTGGCGTTCATGTGTCACTGGTGCAGCTATGGCGGCGCCGACATGGCCGGCACGAGCCATTTCGAGTACCCCGCCGTGTCGCGCGGCATCCGCGTGATGTGCTCGGCGCGCATGGACTCGGACTTTGTGCTGGAGGCCTACCGTCGGGGCGCGGGCATGGTGCTGGTCTCGGGTTGCCACCCGCAGGACTGCCACTATATCACGGGCCAGCAGATTGCGGCCAAGCGTTTCGAGCGGTTGCATCGCCAGCTCGAGCGGCTGGGCATCAGCCCCGAGCGGTTCCGCGTCGAGTGGATCTCGGCCGCCGAGGGCGAAAAGTACGCCCGGGTGATCACCGAGATGAACGAGACGCTGGACTCGATCCCGCGCGAGCAGATTCTGGCCGAGAACCGCGAGGCGCGGGCGACCATCGAGCGGCGCCTGCAGCGCTGGAAGAACTCGCCCCAGATGATCGAGCTGATGGCGGATCTGGAGCCGGAAACGTCGGCCGAACAGGAGGTGCCCGCATCATGATCCGTTCCGGCGCGTTCGACAACAGCTTTGTCAACGAGGTCATGGCCGAGCCCGGCGGCGAGCACCTGCTCGACTGCTGGTCGTGCGGCACCTGCGCGGCCACTTGTTTGGTGCGCCGCTTTGATCCTGCGTTCAACCCGCGGCTGATCCTGCGCAAGGCGGGCCTGGGCCTGCGCGAGGCGGTGCTCGCCAGCCGCGAGATCTGGCAGTGCTCGGCCTGCGACGCCTGCTACCCGCGCTGCCCCAAAGAGATCCATATCTCCGAGGTGATGCAGGCCATCAAGAACATCGCCATCCGCGAGGGGTACGAGCCGCCGGGGCCCTTTGCCTCGGTGGACGAGGGCCTCTGCTCCGGCTGCGCCGTGTGCACCCGCGCCTGCCCCTACGAGGCGCTGGCCCGCGGGCCGGTGATGGTCAACGGTGACGAGCGCACCATCGCCCAGGTAGACAAGACCCTGTGCATGCACTGTGGCGTCTGCGTGGCGGCCTGCCCCTCGGGGGCCATGAGCCTGGAAGAGTTCAACGATCAAGAGATCCTGACGCGCATGGGCGCCGGAGGCTGGCTGGAGCAGCCCGGCTATCTGCAGGGCGCCGCCGACGCGCCGCGCATCCTGGCCTTTGTCTGCCAGTGGAGCATCCGCTCCGACGCCGAGTGGGCCGCCCTGGAGGCGATGGAGAGCGAGAGTCTGCACCTGGTCAACCTGCCCTGCTCGGGCCGTGTGGACCCCGCCATGATCCTGCTGGCCCTCTCGCAGGGGGCCGACGGCGTGCTGGTGGCGGGCTGCAACGAGGGCGAGTGCCACTATAAACGGGGGACCTACCTGGGACGCGGCAAGGTGGCCCTGCTGGACACGGTGCTGGGCCAGATGAGCGCCCACCCTGGTCGCGTGCGGTTCGTCGAGTTGGGGGCGCTGACCCGCAGCGCACTGCCCGCCCTCATCGACCGGATGTCGCAGGAGATCGTGACGGCCGCGACCGCGGCCGCAGTTTCGGCGCCGGAGGGAGCATAGAGCGATATGGACAAGCTGAAACTGGCCGTGTATTGGGCCTCGTCCTGCGGCGGTTGCGATATCGCTATCGTCGAGCTGGGCGAGCGCCTGCTGGAGCTTGCCCAGGTGGCGGACATTGTCTTTTGGCCCGCCGCCATGGATTTCAAGTACGACGATGTCGCCGCCATGCCCGACAAGCATATCGACGTGACCCTTTTCAACGGCGGCATCCGCACCGACGAGG
>SKRJ01000395.1 GCA_007118555.1 Anaerolineae bacterium
GCCCCCACCGATGATGGTGAGGCTCTCGGGCAGTCGCTCCAGACGTAGGACATTCTCGTTCGTCAGATAGGGCACCTCATCCAGCCCGCGAATCGGGGGGATAAGCGGGCGCGCCCCGGCCACGAGGAATATCTTGTCCGCCGTGATGCGCTGGTCGTCCACCTGCATCGTATGCGCGTCGACAAAGTGGGCTGTGGTATAGTAAAAGTCGAGCCCGTCGGTGTTGCGAAGCCCTTGGGCAATGCCCGCGGAATCCTCATCGATGATGCTACGCATGCGATGCATGATCCGCTCAAAATCAACGCTCTCGATGGTTACCTTGATGCCCATCCGATAGGCTTCCTCGATCTCCATGACCCGATCCGCCGTCGCGATAAGCAGCTTGCTGGGGATACACCCCACATTGAGGCAGGTGCCCCCCACCGGACCACGGCCCTCCAGCGCAGCGCCGCGATCCACGAGAGCGACACGCATTCCATCATTGAGGGCATACTCGACCAGCGCAGTACCGCTGCCCGAGCCGATCACGATGACGTCATACTCCTTTGCACCTCTTGCTAGCATCAAAAGGCTCCTTTATCTGTCCCGATGTGTACCACACCGTCGGATGTAGCTCCATGGTCATGCTTTCACTTGCTTTATTATAGCCGCCCTGGCCCGGCTCTGCCATGTTCTGGCCACGCCAAAAAAGATCCGAGTTTGGCTTGTCATACCCTTGACATTGCATATCGCGCCTGCTAGAATGGTTATGTAACGATGGAACGTTGTCGTTCCATTTCAACGATAGTCTTATCAATAGGCGAGTCCCAGTGGCACGAGAGAAAGGGTCTGCAAGATGGAATCAGGACAGAAATACAGCTTTACCTGCCAGCACTGCGGTCAAAAGCTGTCGGCCGGTGATACGGATGAATGTGCCCAAAAGATCCGGGAACACGCCAAAATGCACGACATGGAGGTCACCGAGGAACAAGCTCGCGAAATGGTTGAAACAGAATAGAGTAACGCTCAAGCCATGGCGCCCGCCCTCTGCTCAAGGACTGTGAGCAGAGGGCGCTTTTCCTTGCACAAGACACCGTCGAGTACCTGCGGCGAGCGCGGCCCGCATCTGTCAGCGTCCCGACCCAGACAGTTCGCAGGTCGCCAGGACCCTCGACATGTTTGCATAGCATCGTTAGAACAATCAAGTAGTATGCATGCTGTGAGTCAGCATCGCAGGCGCCGCGATACGAGCGCCGTTGAGACGCTATAAAGCCGTCAGAACCCGCAGGAAATGCGATCCGTTCCCCGGCACAAATAGTGCAGCCCTCCCCAATGGCCAGACGCTTATTGCGGCTTCTCTTTTACCATCTGCGGGGCTCATAGAGCCTGCCCCGAGCCCCCGCTGCGACGATAGGAGTTGCTATTATGCGTAGAAAAGCACCGTTCCCCTGGATGACGCTGTTGATCCTGCTTCTCTCGATCGGGATCATCCTGCCTCTTGGCCTCACGATGCCTGTGGCCGCCCAAGAGCAAGAGACAGAGCGGCGCGCAATTATCAGGGTGACCATCTCGGAAGAGAATGTCAATATCGAGAGACCCTTTACCTTTGAGGCCGCGCTCTACAATGGCACCGAGCCCGGCGAGGAAACCACCGGCCGGCTGACCGAATGGGTCGCCGACGTCGACAATACCGTGAACATACGGCTTCCGATGCGCACTCTGGATGACGAAACGCTGCCCTGGGACGCCGAGGGCGAGGTCTATGTCCGCGTTCGGGCCACGGACGTCAGTTGGATCAACCCCTACCCTGCCTTCGATATGGTAAGCGAGTCGTTTACCCTCGAGGATCGCCTCTACACCGTCTCGTGGGTCATTGAGCACGAGCAGACCACCGAAGAGGGTGATGAGACCCGGGTCGAGATCGAGTTGGTGTACCAGGGCTTTACCTTTGACGCTGTCGGGCCCTGGGAGGCGTCGCTGTATGCAGTGCTACCCGGCGAGCCCGATATCTGTTACACCGAGTTCAAGGAGAGCGTTGGCGGCACGGCCACCATCATGCTTCCTGAGGACGTTCTGCCGGGCGAGGCGATGCGCTGGAATGTGGACAACTATGCCCACGTGCGCACTTTGGATGATGTTTATCCCTATGTGGAGCTGGCCGGCAGCCTGTTCCCTCTGCGCGAGGATGAGGTGACCTCGGTGCTCATGAGCATCACGCACACCGTGAGCGACGAGGAGTTGCCCGACCCATCCGAGCTGATGGGTGTCGACGAGTATGTCATCTATACCGTGGTGCGAGGCGACACCCTGTCGTCCATCGCGAGGCGCGCCTATGGCGCCAGCGGGCGCTTTCCCGAGATCGTCGAAGCGACCAACGAGCTCGCCGAGCAAGATGACACCATTGCGACCATCGAAAACCCCGACCGGATCGGTGTGGGATGGCGCATCGTCATCCCCGATCCTGTCTCAGAGCCCTAGCGAACAACCCGAAACGAGCCTATAATCACCCAATGAGGGAGCCCGTCTCATTGGGTGATTCGTGTGTAGCGTGCGCAGGCTTGGTCCGGGCGTCATGACCAACGATCGCTTGCTACTTGCCATCAAGGAGGATGCCCATGCCTGCCACTCGTCGGCAGATCAAGGCCCGACCGCTATTGGCCTTTGGGTTACTGGCATATGGCATCTCGTGGTTGTTCTGGCTGCCGGCGCTGCTCTATCAGGGAGCGGCCAACCCCGCCATCTCGCTCCTGATCATCGCCGGCGGCTTTGGCCCACCGGTTGGGGCAGGCATCGTGATAGGCATGGCAGAGGGCAGACCCGGTCTGCGACGATGGTTTGGTCAAATCGTACAGTTTCGCGCCCCCTGGCATAGCTATCTCTTTGCAGTGGCCTGGCCCATCGCTGCTGGCGCCGTCGTATGGATCGTCAACAGCGCTCTGGGCGGCGATCTGCCCCCGGACTGGAGCGCTCCCCCACTCCTGGCGTACCCGCTGGCCTGGACCTTTGTTCTGCTCGCGGGAGGAGGCCAGGAAGAACCGGGCTGGCGCGGCCTGGCGCTGCCACTGTTGCTCAAACGCCATTCACCGCTCGTGGCCAGTGTCATTTTGGGTCTGCTATGGGGCCTGTGGCACTTGCCGCTCTTTGTCAGCCCGTCGGCGCCCCAAAGCCAGATCCCCCTGGCGATCTATCTGCCGCATGTGATCATCGTGTCGGTCATCTTCACCTGGCTCTACCTGACCACACGAGGGAGCGTATGGCTCGCCATGGTGCTACACGCCGGGCTCAATGCGGTCACGAGCTGGGTTCCCATTGCCGGCGGGTCGTACACGCTCCTGCTGGCCCTGCTCGCAGTAGAGATGCTGACAGCAGTCGGCCTCGTTCTGCTATACGGAGCGAGGCGCTTTGTCGCGCGTCCA
>SKRJ01000364.1 GCA_007118555.1 Anaerolineae bacterium
ACGAACGACACTATAGCATGGAACAGATCCTCGATGCCCTCGATAGCGACTATCAGGGTCAAGAGTCGCTGCGCCAGTATCTATTGCATCGCGCGCCCAAGTGGGGCAACGGCGAACCGGCCGCCGACGAGATGGCGCGCCGCATCGCCGACCATTACTGCGACAAGGTCCATACCTTTGGCAATGGTCGCGGGGGACCCTGCCAGGCCGCCCTCTTTTCGCTCACAGCCCAGTGGACCTTTGGCCAGGCCACGGGCGCCCTCCCCGACGGGCGGCGTGCCCGTGAGGCGCTGTCGCCCGGCGTGGGCGCCATGTCGGGTCGTGATCGCAACGGCGTCACGGCGTTGCTCCAATCGGTCGCGGGCCTCGATTTTACCAGGACGCCCAATGGCGCCGTTCTGGACGTGACCCTGCACCCCACCGCCGTGCGCGGCGACGACGGCCTGGACGCCTTTGTGGGCCTGATCAAGACCTTTTTCGCCCGGGGCGGGTATGCCATCCAGTTCAACGTATTCGACGTCGAGGATCTGCGCGAGGCCCAGCGCCATCCGGAGCGCTATGCCTCTTTGCAGATTCGGGTCACCGGCTGGAGCGTCCACTTTACCACGCTCTCCCGCTACGAGCAGGACCAGTTCATCCTGCGACAGACCCACTCGCTGTAGCGGCCGCTCTGGTGCGCCCTCTGGGCGCGCGCCGCAAGAGGCAGGCATGGCACAACACGCCAGCGCTCGTGCATGCGACGAGAGCAGAGTAAGGTCCTCTGCTCTCGGATTCCTGTCCAGAAAGGTACGGGCCAGGAAGACTCGGCCCGCGTCCTTGTCAACGCGACATGCTTTCGATCAGGGTCCACCGGCAATGATCGGGAAGTAGTATGTGGAGATAACTCTCAGCGGCAGGAAGAACCCCGGCGTCCCCAAAGGCAAGACATACACACCCAGAGGCTGGTTGACGCCATCACCTGTCGCAAAGGCAGATAGGATAGCCCCCTCTTCCAGGGGCACCGGCAACGGGTCGATCAGCACCGTGTCACCGCCCGGCGTGGTGATGATCAGATCGTATGTGCCGGGTACAAGCGGCACGAACCCCGACACATCCCCAAAGTTCACATTCAGCAGAACCGGCGTCCCGTCCGCCAGACGCACATCCGCTGTGGCGAGGCCGGAGGCAAACGGCGCCAGATGCCCCAGACGGAGATGCACCTGTCCCGGAGCTGGCGGCGTCAGATCATCGATCAGCAGCATCAGCCCCAGATCCTGATTCACGCCGTCGCCATACGCAATGGCCGTATAGTATACGTCATGCGCAATCTCGATCGTAGCCGAGATCGCCACCGTCGCTGTCCCCGTCGGAATGATCTCTACCAGGTGCTCTCCCGCAGGCAAAGGAACATATTCGGTCGAGTCCCCATAGTCAAACTCCGTGAGCACCGGTTCACCGTTCACAGCCACAGTCACGCGCGCATCTTCAGCAAAGGGTGCCAGATGTGCGATCTGCACGTTGCCCATGGCCATCGGCAGGAAAAACCCTTCTACATCGGGCGGCAAGACGAACACACCCAGATCCTGGTTGTCCCCGTCCCCTGTGGCAAAGACAGAGAGGACGGAGCCGTCTTCCAGCGTCACAGGCGCCGGGTTGATCAACACCGTGTCACCGCCCGGTGTGGTGATGATCAGATCGTATGTGCCGGGTGCGAGCGGCATGAACATCGTCACATCCCCAAAGTCCACGTCCTCTAGCACCGGCGTCCCGTCCGCCAGGCGTACATCCGCCGTGGCGGGGCCGGGGGCAAAAGGCGCCAGATGCCCCATCCGGAGCTTGATCTGATTGGCACCCGGCGGGGTCCGATCGTCCTCCAGTAGCATCAGCCCCAGATCCTGGTTCACGCCATCGCCATACGCGATCGCTGTATAGTACGTGTCCTCCGCGATCTGGATCGTAGCCGAGATCGCCACCGTCGCTGTCCCCGTCGGAATGATCTCTACCATATGCTCTCCCGCAGGCACGGCCAGGTATTCGGTCGAATCGCCATAGTCAAACTCGGTCAGAATCGGAGCTCCATTCAGAGTCACCGTCACCTTGGCATCCTCCGCAAAGGGCGCCAGGTGCACCACTTGCACAAAACCGTCGTCAAGGTCTGGCTCTGGCGTATTCGCCAGTATGGGACGCACCACTCCAGACAGAGCGGCCAGCGACAATACCAGTGCCGCTGCTATGATTATGCGCAATCCGCTTCTCATGTACATGATCTGCCCTCCGTATTCATAGCGGCCTGATTGCTCTGGCCGCGAGCCCACAATACGATCAGTTCCCAGTCCTCGACAATGGGATCACCTACCTTTCTTGGGCTGCGGCCATGGCCCGCAGCGCTTTGGTGCACCAAGACCAAGCCCGCGGATATGCGTGACTCGTGCGTGCTGACAGCAGTTGGGACCCTTTACCCGATGCCAACCCGAAACTATGCAGCACGGTGCTAGAAATCACAATAGCATGCGATAACAGGGGTGTCAACGGCTTATGTAAGCCAAAATGCGGAAGTGGAGCCAAGTTTGCTGCGCCTGCGCAGCAAGCCTCCATCGGCTCGGGCGCCCTTGTGGGCTCGCCTGCTCCTGCCAGGGAGATGGCAGACCTGCGGAAGAAACTCGTCGCGCGCACGCCCACGGCGCTGCTATAATGGGAACAGATTCTGCGCATGTTGGCCCCGCCGGCCTCGCCCACATCATGCCAAGGAGCGAGTCATGAAAGGAGAGGTCCGATGCGAAAGGCATGGTCGTGGCGCATGATGATGGCCGCGCTGCTGCTGCTGTTGTTGCTGGCTCTCAGCGGCTGCGAGGTGGGTCCTGTACAGACCGAGGCTCGCTGGGGCATCCTCGATCTGCCAGACAATTGCTATGAAGGGCTCCAGGCCAGTGGCTCCCACTATCTGATCTGCGTGCCCACCCACGGGCACTTGCCCTGGAATGGCGAGCTCCTGCTCTATGCCCACGGCTATGTCTCACCTGACGAGCCCATCGGCATCCCTGAGGATCAGATGTATGTACCGGGACCCTTTGGCCCCGTATACCTCCCCGAGTTCGCCAATATCCAGGGCTATGCCTTTGCGACGACCAGCTATCCGATGAATGGGCTCGCGGTCCTGCCTGCCGTAGCCGATCTCGTCGATCTGGTCGACATCTTTGCTGCGCACGAGACCCCACCCCAACGCGTGCTACTGGCGGGCGTCTCTGAGGGCGGGCTGATCACCACGCTGGCGGTGGAACGGCATCCGGCGGTGTTCGATGGTGGGCTGGCCCTGTGTGGCCCTTATGGGAGCTTTCGAGAGCAGGTCAACTGCTTTGGGGACTTGCGCGTCGTGTTCGACTACTTTTTTCCTGACCTTATGC
>SKRJ01000152.1 GCA_007118555.1 Anaerolineae bacterium
CCCCTCGCGCAGGACCAGGCCGATCCAGCGTGCGCCGGATGGCAGAGCCTCGCCGCGCCAGGCCCAGCCCGCCCCCAGGCGCTTGACCTGGGCCCGAGCGGGACGCGCCTTGCCCTCCAGCGGGATACCGGCCTCGAGCTGCTCGGCCTGTGCAGGCGTTAGCTCCCCCTCGATCAGCACGCGGTACTCTTTGGCGTGTTCATAGCGCGGGTGCGTCAGTCGCAGGGCCAGCTCGCCATCGTTGGTGAATAGCAGCAGGCCCTCGCTGTCCTGATCCAGCCGCCCCACCGGATAGGCGCGGGCCTCGTCGGGCACCAGGTCGGCGGCCACGCGGTGGCCGTGGGGATCGCGTACCGTGGACAGGTAGCCCACCGGCTTGTAAAGCATGTAATAGACAGGCGCCTCTGCCGCACCAATGGGCTTGCCATCCACCTCGATGCGATCGATCCCGGGCCGCACCCGGACGCCCATCTCGGTGACCACGACGCCATTCACGCGCACCCGTCCGGCGGCGATTAGCGCCTCACTCCCGCGACGCGATGCCACGCCAGCCTGCGCCATGACCTTTTGCAGGCGTTCCGGCTCGGCAGCCATTCTCGCACCCCTCCCTTGTACCCCTGCGCACTCGTTAGCGATATGGTCGGCTCCCGGCCGCGCGGACGCGACCGCACCGCCATTACCACGGGTCTACATCCTGCTGGAAAGCATAGCATGAGGGGCAGGTTCATGCGAATCGACCCGAGAGAGGGCTGCCCAGACAATCCAACATGTCTTGGACCATCGTGGGAAGACCAGGCATTGAGAACCGCATCACGAGCAACGTCTCGTAGCCCACGGAGGCAGACCCTACCCCCTATTTCGCGTACAAGGGCAGCTCGACCAGCGGCCGGCCCGCCAGATAGACCTCCAGGCGACCGATGGGCTCGTCGGGGGTGGGGTTCGCCGTCGGGTTCTCGATACGGCGCACCATGGTCAGATCGCCCATCTGCCAGGAGCGGGCCAGAAACCTGGCGGGCTCCACAAGGCCCATGGGACGCAGATCACCGTTTTCGTCCACATACTGGTTGATGGGCGAGGGAGGCAGATCGATGGTGAGCTCGGCATAGTTGCGGTAGAAATAGTCGGTGAGCGCCGTGGCGTCGGCGTAGCGATCGGTAGAGCCCAGGAGCACAGAGAGAGCCTGGCCCTGGCGCCGCTCTACCAGCGTGATGAGACACTGCCCGGCCTGGCGCTCGGTGCCGGTCTTGACGCCTACCGCGCCGGGGTAGCGCCGCAGCATCTCGTTCGTGTTCACCAGCCGTCGGTTGGTCGACACCATCTCCGGCTGGCTCAGGATACTCCGCAGCATGGGATCCTGCATGGCATAGAGGGCGATGCGGGCCATGTCCCAGGCAGAAGTATAGTTCCCCTCGGCGTCGAGGCCGCTGGGATTGGCAAAGCGCGTGTTCTGCAGACCCCAGTTCTCCACCCACTCGTTCATCCACCCCACAAACACGTTGACGTCGCCACCCACATTGCGGGCGATGGCCATGGCGGCCGCATTGTCCGAGGGCAGCAGCAGCACGGGCAAGAGTTCACGCAGCGGTTGGATCTCGTTTTCCTGCAGACCGATCATGGTCCAGACGCTGAGATCGTTCTCCGAGATGTGAATGCGGCGCTCCAGATCGGCGCGCTCCATGGCCACCAGGGCCGTAATCAGCTTGGTGAGGCTGGCCGGCGCGCGCCGGGCATGCTCGTTCTGGGCATAGATCACCTGCCCGGTGGTGGGATTGACCAGGAGCACAGCGGCTGCCGTAACCTCGGGCACCGGATCATTGCGCATAAGCGCGATCTGCTGCGGCGTGAGCCGCTTGATGGCCAGGTCCGAGTCGGTCAGGCGGGGAGGCCCAAATCCGAGCGACAGGGTGGCAAGTACGATGAGGAGCAGCAAGGAAAATCGCCGTGACACTGGATTACCTCAGTTGAGCGCGATGACTGAGGAGCATTCTACTTGGACAGGCGGCAGGCGTCAAGATCACATGCCGGCTTTTCTTTCGCATTGCATCTCCATACCGTACCGCTTGAATCGCGGTACGGCGCTCTGAACACTCATCCGCAGCCGACCCCACACTTGACACATATACCCCCCTATGGTATATTCCGACCGATTTCGCAACCTGCAGGCAGGAGGGGGTACACATGGGCACAGTCGTCATTGTCGGAGGGGTAGCCGGCGGCGCTACGGCGGCCACGCGTCTGCGCAGGCTGAACGAGAGCGCGAACATCATCCTTATCGAGCGGGGCGAGTACGTCTCTTTTGCCAACTGCGGCCTGCCCTATCACATCGGCGGGATCATCGAGGAACGGGAGAGCCTCCTTGTGGCCACGCCCGAGATGCTGCGCGACACCTTTCGCATCGATGTGCGCACCCGCCAGGTCGTGACCGCCATTGCCCCCGACGCCCACGAGGTCACGGTGCGCGACCTCGCATCGGGCAAGAGCTATGCGCTGAACTATGACAAGCTGCTCCTATCCCCCGGCGCGCAACCGATCGTGCCGCCGCTGCCCGGCATCGACCTGCCCGGCGTCCAAACGCTGCGCAGCCTCCCGGATATGGACGCCATCCTGCAGCGGATGGACGAGACCGACGTACGCGATGCCGTGGTGGTGGGCGGCGGATTCATCGGTCTGGAGATGGCCGAGAACCTGGCGCAGCGTGGCCTGCATGTAACGCTGGTGGAGATGCTGCCCCAGGTGATGGCGGTGCTCGATTTCGAGCTGGCCGCCCTGGTCCATCAGGAGTTGCGCCAGCAGGGTGTGCGCCTGGCCCTGGGCGACGGTCTGCAGTCGATCGCGACGATCGATGAGACCAAAGCGACCGAATCGCTCAAGAGGGGCCGCCTGCAGGTCACTCTGGCCAGCGGCCGCACTGCGGAGACGGACATGGTGATCCTGGCCATCGGGGTGCGCCCCGAGTCGGACCTGGCCCGCGCTGCCGGCCTGGAGCTGGGTCCGCGCGGGCACATTGTCGTGGACGAGCAGATGCGCACGTCGGCGCCCGATGTATACGCCGTCGGCGACGCCGTCCAGGTCACCGATCCGATCACCGGCCAGCACACCGCGGTGCCTCTGGCGGGCCCGGCCAACCGGCAGGCCCGTATCGCGGCCAGCACCATGGCCGGCGAGCCGCTGGCTTATCGGGGCACCCTCGGAACGGCCATCGCCAAGGTGTTTGACCTGACGGTGGCGACGACGGGGGCCAACAGCCGCACGCTGGGGCAGGCCGGCATGGCGCATCTCGACACCATCACCCACAGCTATGACCATGTAGGCTACTATCCGGGCGCCACCCGCCAGACGATCAAGCTGCTCTATGCGCCTGACGATGGCCGCCTGC
>SKRJ01000201.1 GCA_007118555.1 Anaerolineae bacterium
GCCGGAGGGCTTCTGATGACCGTTTGGAGCGGTCTGCGCAGTCGCATCAACACGAGATTCCTGGCGTTTGGCATCATGGGCGTGGCTATCCTTGGCATGGCGATGGCCCCCGCCGGGGCACTGTGGATCGTGGCGGCGGCGTGGTTCCTGTGCGCATTCTTTGGCGCGGTGGGCAACAGCACCTTTATGGCCCTCTTGCAGAGCATCGTGTCATCGGATATGCAGGGGCGTGCCATATCGGCGCTCCAGAGTGGCGTCACGTTGGCCATTCCCCTGGGGCTCACCCTCTCTGCGCCGGTCGTCGAGCGCTTTGGCCTGCGCACGTGGTATGTGGCCTCGGGATGCATGACGATACTGACCTGCTTGTGGGCGCTGAACCTGCGGGGCGTGAGGCGTCTCGATGAGATCGATGCTCTGGAGCAAAAAGGGACTGCCGTTGCCAGAGACGGTGCCCCAGCCGCCGCCAGCCAGCCCGTCCGCACCTAGCCTCTGATGCGGATCGAGCGCCCGCGCTGTCGGTGAGGGGGCCTGATCCGTGGAAGGTTGCATAGGCAGAGATATCCCTGAGGCCGGGACCCAATGGCAGGCACCGGAAACAAAGATTCGGGCGATCGCGACGTTCTCGGCCAAGCACCGGATTCCGTAGGGAGATCTGACAAGAGTGACGAATCACACAAATGCAGTGGCACGCTCGCCGCAGCCCTGGGGCGGGATATTCTTCCCCATCTGGGGTGGACAGGCCCTCTCTATGCTCGGCAGCAGCGTCGCACAGTTCGCGTTGGTATGGTATCTTACCGACCTCACCGGCTCGGCGGTGGTGCTGGCCACCGCCACCACCATGGTCATGCTGCCCCAGATCGTGCTGGGGCCGCTGGCCGGAACCTATGTGGACCGCTGGAATCGCCGCCTGGTGATGATCGTCGCCGATGGCATCATCGCCTTGCTGGCGCTCTGGCTGGCGTGGCTATTTTGGTCGGGGAACCTCGCAATCTGGCACGTCTATGTGATCATGGTGGGCCGGTCCATCGGTGGGATATTCCACCACCCCGCCATGCACGCGGCCACGGCGATGCTGGTCCCCAAAAAGGAGCTCTCACGGGTGCAGGGCCTGAACCAGGCGATGGGCGGGGCTGTGAACGTCATTGGGCCGCCGCTTGGGGCGTTGGCGCTGGCGCTGCTGGCGTTGCATCAGGTGATGCTCATCGATGTCATCACGGCGACCCTGGCCATTGCGCCGTTGCTGCTGGTGCGCATTCCGGAGCCAGAGCGCAAGCCAGCAGGTGCAGGCCCGCGTGCGGTCGTGGGGGATATGCTCGAGGGCCTGCGCTATGTGCGTAGCATGCCTGGCATGATGATCGTTATCGGGATCGCCATAGGCCTCAACTTTGTGGGGGCCCCTACCTGGACGTTGCTGCCTTTGTACGTGCGCGATGTGTTCGCCGGCGATGCGGCGGGGCTTGGCCTGGTGCAATCCGCGTTTGGCGTGGGGCTCGTCACCGGCGGCCTGGTCCTGAGCGCATGGGGCGGCCTCAAGAGCCGTGTTATCACCGGCTTTGTGTCCTTTGGCCTGACGGGCCTTGCCGTGTTGAGTGTTGGCGGCGCACCTGCGACCGCCCTTTGGGTGGTGGCCGTGGGCTGGTTCGTTTTCGCTTTTTTCAACGCGATCGGCAATGGCACCTTTATGGCGCTGCTGCAGGGCTCGGTGCGGCCTGACATGCAGGGCCGTGTCGTCTCGATGGTGATGAGCGCCGTCCAACTGGCTACCCCTGTGAGCCTGGCCCTCTCGGCACCGATGGTCGAGCGGTTCGGTCTGCGCTCCTGGTACCTATTGGCGGGCGTGGTGACCATCGTGGCCTGCCTGTGGGCGCTCACCTCCAGCGCGGTGCGTCGCCTTGATGAGGTGGGGGCCGACGAGGCCCTCGAGATCGAAGAGAGCGCACCGGCCCTCGGCACGCCATCGGTCTAGTGTTCGCCGACGATAGAGCGCCCCGTGCATCCACGGGGCGCTTTGCCTTGCCAAGGCTACGGCTCACCGCTCGGGATAGGCGGGGATGCCCTCGATCACCCGATAGGAAGCGGGCCATTCCGTCGCCACGCCCAGGCTGCGGGCGGCATGGTGGGCCCAGTAGGGGTTGCGCAGCAACGAGCGCCCCAGGGCCACCAGGTCGGCCTGCTCCGTTGCAACGATGGCATCGGCCTGCTCGGGGCGGGTGATCAGGCCGACGGCGGCGGTGGGCACCTCGCCCTCCAGGCGCACGCACGACGCAAAGGGCACCTGGTAGCCCGGCGAAACCCGGGGCCGGTTGGCGACCACGCCGCCGCTGGAGCAATCCACCAGGTCGACGCCCCGCTTGCGCAGGATGCGACCAAACAGCGCGGCATCCGAGGGCTCGTTGCCCCCATCCGCCCAATCCGTGCAGGAGAGCCGGATAAAGAGCGGCTTGGTCTCGGGCCATACCTCCCGAATGCGCTCGGTGACGCGCTCGGCCAGGCGCACCCGTCCCGCATGGTCGCCGCCATAGGCGTCGTCGCGCTGATTGGCCAGGGGCGAGAGGAATGTGCTCACCAGATAGCCGTGGGCGCCGTGGATCTCGATCACGTCCAGGCCCGCCTCCAGGACGCGGGCGGCGGCTTCGCCAAAGGCCGTGACCACGGCATCGATCCCCGCGTCGTCCAGCGCCTCGGGCGTGCGCCAATCCCTGTCAAAGGGGATGGCGCTGGGGGCCACGGGCGTCTCGGGACCATAGCCCCGGTCGCTGCTCCACGCCTTGCGGCCGGCGTGGGCCAGTTGGACGCCCACCGCGGCGCCATGCTCGTGGCAGAAACGTGCGATGCGGGCCAGGGGCTCGATCTGCTCGTCGTTCCAGAGGCCCAGGTCCCCGGCGCTGATGCGGCCCCTTGATTCGACCGCCGTCGCCTCGATCATCACCAGGCCCACACCGCCCACGGCCCGGCTGCCATAGTGCACCAGATGCCAATCGGTGGCGCGGCCGTCGGCCCCGGCCACATACTGGCACATGGGCGACATCATGATGCGGTTGCGCAGCGTCAGATCTCGCATCGTCAAGCGATCGAATAGATGGGGCATCGTGTCTTCTCCTGCCGGGAACTTTTCAGGGCGCGATCAACGCATCGCGCCTGGGGTCACACTGGAGAGATTGTACCCGCCATTGGGCCGCGCGCCAACCGTCTCTGTGAACAGCGGGGCGCGATGGCGCTTGCGCGCGTGGGTCCGCCGGCCTATGATGGCGGCGTGTGTGAGGCATCACAACCCCGAGGAGACGCTGCCATGCGTGCGACATCCAAACGGCCCAATATCCTGTTCCTTTTCACCGACGATCAGCGCTTTGACGCGCTGCACGCCCTGGGCCA
>SKRJ01000441.1 GCA_007118555.1 Anaerolineae bacterium
ACCGCCACGGCCACACGCACACCGACGGTGTCTCCCACCGCCACCGTGACACCGACAGAGACTCGTACGCCGACCGAGACTCGTACGTCTGTGCCGACGGCGACACAGACGCCCACCCAGAACCCGTCCGTGCCACCTACGGCTTTGCCACCCACTGCCGTGGTACCCACGGCCGTGGCACCCACGGCGACGCCCCAGACAGCCAACGTGCCGTCCCCAACCCGTGCGCGCTATCGCATCGGGGGGATCGATTTTGGCGATCCCAACGCGCCCTTGAGCATTGCCTATCCCGCCGCCCTGGATGGCGATGCCATGACCCGCTTTGATGACCTGGAGATCCTGGTGGCCGATCTGTATGGCATCCAGTACCGTCGCTTTGCGACCGAGTATGGCGGCAACGTTTTTGTCTATCTGGATGCCGCCAGCGGCAGCTTTGTGCTGAACGTGCACGATGGGGTGGTCACCCGCACCGGGCGCGTCCTGGAGGCCGAGCCGTTGCGCCAGCTCATCGAGGGGAACCTGCGCTCGCCGCGCCCGCTGCCCGAGATCGAGGCGCGGCTGGAGCGGCTCATGGGGCGCGAGTTTCAGTTCTCCCAGTCGGGGGTCACGGCGCGTTTTCGCCTGGTCAGGACCCACCGCATGGGCGCCGACGAGGTGGCCGCCTACCGGAATCGGGCCAACCGGCTGGGCGAGGTCGTCGCACCCTTCCCGGATCCTTCGCGCGCCTTTATCATGTTCTTTTGCAGCGGGCGCCAGCCCGGCGAGCCCAATGAGCCCTTTCCCGGGCGGTATGTGTTCGTGCTCGAGCTCATCGATTAGGCGACGGATCGCCGGCGACGCCCCTGTAGCATCAGGACGGCGCCCAGCACACAGCAGGCCCCCAGCAGTTGGAGCCCTTCGAGGCTCTCCCCCAACACGGCCCACCCCAGCAACATGGCCATCACCGGCTCGATGGTGGCTACGATGCTGGCGCTGCTGGCCGAGACTCGCTTGACCCCCGCATTGAACGCCAGGCCCGCCGCCATGGTGACCACGCCGAGCCCCACGAGCCAGAGCAGCAGCACAGGATTGGCGCGAATCATCGCGATGCTGCGTATGGATTGGAGCGGCAGCAGAAACAGGGTCCCGATGGCCAGGGCATACACAAGCACGGTGCGTGCGGCATACCCACGGCTCGTGGCGCTCTTGATGAATAGCACATACGCGGCATAGGTGATGCCCGAGGCCAGGGCGGCCCCCAGGCCCACGAGGTTCAACCGGGCAGCGTCCAGGTCATAGGCGCGTCCCACCAACGTCGTGCCCACCAGCGCCAGCGCAAGGGCGGCCAGGTGGGCGCGCCCCAGGCTCTCTTTCCACACCAGCACGCTAAAGAGCGCCACCCACGCCGGCGCCGTGTACTGGAGCACCGCCGCCACCCCCATGCCCACGCTGCGGATGGCATAGGCATAGACGGCAAAGGTCGCCGAGACGCCGATCAGGCCAAAGAGGAGAAAAAAGCCGATATGGCGCCGATCGATGCGCAGGATGGCGGGATCGCGCCAGGCCAGCCACCCCGTCAGGCACAGGCTCGCAAGCAACGCCCGCCAAAAGACCGCCTCCAGAGGCGTGAGGCCATAGACGCCGATGACCACATGGTAGAACAGGCCCAGGGCGCCCCAGAGGCTGGCCCCCAGCGTCACCAGGCCATAGCCGGCCATCCGCTCCACAAGGGGAGCGGCCAGGGTCGACAGGCGGTTTACTTGCGGCGATCGGGCACGTGTCATAACGGTTTCTCCCTGCGCGAAATCGCAGCGCACAGGCCGCGAGTCTATCACAGATAACATTGCCATACAATTGGCAGGGAGATGCGCCAGAGAAGAGCCCTATTGTTTATAAAGTGTATTGACAATAAATAGTTTAGCGTGATACACTGGGCGCAAGATCAGACGCTCGTGAGCGAACCCCTCAGAGGAGGAACGCGCCATGCTTACCATTCGATCACGCCATGTCGCCATCGTGTTCGTGCTCATCGCTGCGTTGTTCATCGTGGGAGCCGGCAGCCCCGGCCCCTCCCATGCCTCCATGGGAAATCGGGGCATTCCTGTGCGCTGCTTTGCGCCCGGGGCGGGGGTTGCTCCTGGGGCGCAGGCCTTTATGCAATGCTTTGCGGCAGACGGCACGTCGTTTTCGGGCAATCAACGTGTGCCCACGGGGTACTTTATGCTCGTCACCGACATCATCGTGTCGCCCAGGGCCGGCTCTGCCGCAGCGAGCGTGACAGAGGTATCGATCTTTGATGCCTATGGCACAGCCAGCCGTCAGTCGCAGTTCATCCTGCGCTCTACAGACTCGGGCAGCTATGGGCATACGTTTGGGGTGCCCTATTTCGTCCTGCAGGCGGACCATCGTCTGGAGGTGGTTGCGGCGGGCTATAATGCCCATAGCCTTGACGTGCGCGCCACGGGCCTGCTGACCAACAACGTGGCCTTTGTACCCCTGGCCACCAGGCACTAGGCGCGGGCCGCATTGATGATGAATGCCTGCCGCTAGCGCACGCTGGAGGCCAGGTCGGGGCCAAAGCGCTCCAGATCGCGCCGGAGTTGGAGCAGCGCCACGTCCCGGGCCTTGGCCTCCAGCATGATGTCAAAGGGCCGCAGGTCATGGGCGGAGCGCAGCCAGTCGACGAACTCGTAGGGCACGACGAAATCGGCGTGCTCGTTCCAGTTGGGGGTCTTGATCCGCGTCGAGCCCTCCATCCGGCGCATCTCGCTGCGCGCCGAGGCGAAATGCACCTTGGGGCGCACGTCCGAGGGCCACGTGCCCAGCGAATAAGCCAGCGCCTCGTACAGACCGACGCCCTCGGGGGTCCACACCCGATGGTGCAAATAGTCAAACACCAGGGGCACACCGCAGGCCTCGTGAATCCAGCGCACATCGGCATGCCCAAAGCGCCGGTCGTCCTGCTCCAGCGCCAGCCGTTGCCGCAGCGCCGCGGGCAACGCCTCGTAGCGTTGGACGAACCGCTCGCGGGCCGTGGCATGGTCGTCATAGACGCCGCCCACATGCAGCACCAGGTTGCCCTCGGCGCCCAGGCCCAGCGCATCCAACAGCGTAGCATGGGCCGCCAGTGAGCGGATCGAGCCCTCGACCTGCTCCTCGTTCAGGGCGTTCAGCACCGGGCTGTAGGGGTGAAAGGTGAGCCGCAGACCGAGATCGGCGATCAGGGCGGCCAATTGCTCGAGCTGTGCCTCGCACTCGCGCAACTGCTGCGCCAGGGCGGCGCCGTCATCGTGCAGCGCCCGGGGGATCACGTGCGACGCCATCCGGTAAAAGGCGATCTCGTTGGCCGCCAGATAGAGCAGGATGTCGCGCAGATA
>SKRJ01000378.1 GCA_007118555.1 Anaerolineae bacterium
AGAGCATGAATCGCGTCCGGGGATATGTCGATCCCGTAGACGTCGCCCAATATCTCTGCCGTTTCAGCGAAAGGGGCCGTCTAGGCGATCTTGGCCGCGACCTTTTGGACGTCGTACTGCAACGGCCCGGATCTCAGCCCGAGCATGACGGCTCCGGGGTCGAAGCAGAGTCCGCATTTCGGGCAGGAGTAGTAGGACGCGGCGAAGCTAAGCTTGCCCAGCGTGGTCGTGACATGGACGTTTCTGCGTTTGTTCACGTGGGCCTTTGCAGCGCACTCGGGGCAGTTCACTTCGCCAAGCGCGGCAAAAAGCTTGTCTTCGATGATCTTCGACAGCATTGCCGGGTCGCACTGCGAGATGCCGTTCTTTTTCAAGGCCTCGATCATCTCGAAGAGCGACAGGTTTCCAACGTCAAGCAGGTTGTAAACCTTCATGAAGAAGGGTTCCAGATTCGCAATGTAGTCCATAAACGTCGTCGTCTCAAACTGAAATATTCGTCTTGCGGGCAGCGCCATGGTCGTCTCCTTTGAAAAAGAACGAAGACTACGCATTATAACGTTAAAAGTCAATCATTCTAAACTTTTGTGCGCAAGCCTGCCTGGCCCTAAAATGCCCCGCTCTCAGCGGATGCACCCGGCGCTCGCTTGGTCTGGCGTCACGGCCCGAGGCTTCGGCTAAGGCGCTTGGCCAGCAGCTCTTGCGGCCTTGCGATAGGCTCGGTGCCCATTTCGGCGCGGATCACCTCGATCTTGCGCGTGGGCTCGCGCTTGAACCCCTCGACGATCACCAGATCGATGTCAGCGGGCACCCGCGCGAGGATCTCGTCCAGCGAGAGCTCGCTCGTGGGACGCTCGAGCCAGGCCAGGCCTGTGCGGCTCGAGATCACGACGACGTCGGCGCCGGCCTCGGCAAACTTGGACGTGTCGGTGCCCGGCCTGTCCATCTCGAACCCGGCCACCGAATGCTTGATGACGGCCACGCGCAGACCGCGGGCCTTGAGAGCCTCGACCAGGCGCACGCACAGCGTAGTCTTGCCGGCATTGTGCCAGCCTACGATGGATAGAACGTTGGGCATGTTTCCTCTATAATGGTGTATGGCGCGAGTTCAGATTGCCACTCGCGATTATACCACAATTGGCGGCATCCATTGCCGGAGGGAGAGGAGCCATGATGCGCTACGGTCTGGTCGGCATCGGAGGTTATGGCGCGGTGTGGGTCCGCTGCCTGGAATCGCTGCGCGAGCGGGGCATCGCGCGGCTCAGCGCCGCTGTCGTGCGCCATCCCGAGCGCTATCGCGAACAGGTTGCGCGGCTGCGTGAGCAAGGCTGCGCCATCTACCCCGAGTTGGGCAGCATGCTGGCAGCCGGTGGCATCGATCTGGTCGGGGTTCCCACGGGGATCGCGACCCATGCGCCCCTGGCGATGCAGGCCTTGGACGCCGGCTATCCTGTCATCGTGGAAAAGCCGCTGACCGCCGCCATCCAGGACGCCCTGGCGATCGAGGAGGCCGAGACGCGCTCGGGGCTGTGGTGCGCCGTGGCCTACCAGTGGCTGCACAGCCCAACCATCCAGGCCCTGGCCCACCTTCTGGCCGCGGGCTCGCTGGGACGGGTCCGGGTTGCCCGTAGCGCCATCGGCTGGCCCCGGGGCCGAGACTATTACATGCGCAATGCCTGGGCGGGGCAGCTACGCGCGCCGGGACGCACGCCATCGCACACGCAAAACGATGCGCCCGGGCGTGCACTCCAGGGCTGGGTGCTGGACGGGCCCGCGACCAACGCCACCGCCCATTACCTGACCAACATGCTCTATCTGGCGGGGCTCCGCGGCGGTTCCGATGTGGGCATTGGGTCGGTGCGCGGCGAGCTGTACCACGCCAACGACATCCCCAGCTATGACACCTCCTGCATCGAGATCGAGCTCACCGACGGCGCCCGCATCTATCACTATGCCAGCCACGCCGTGCGGCGGCCCCTCGAGCCGCGGATGTACGTCGAGGCGGAGCAGGGGACCATCTGGTGGGAGGCGGAGACCGACTCGGCGGTCGTGACCTGGGCCGACGGCACGCGACGCACCATCGAGAACCCGGACCGGGCCTGGAACCAGGGCCGCCCCCTGGAGCAGGCCGCCCGCACCGTGGCCGGGGAGGACGCACGGCCCCTCTGCGGCCTGGCCGAGACCATCCCGCAGGTGCTGGCCATCAACCTGGCGTTCGAGTCCAGCGGCGGTGTGCACAGCATCCGTCACCTTGGCCAGCGCACCGTGGTCGACGACGACCCGCTGGTGTGTGTCGAGGGGATGGAGCAGGTGCTGGAGCGGGCCATGGCCGAGGGAGGCCTGTTCTCCGATCTGGGCGTCCCGTGGGCCGTCGAGACCAGCCCGTTCCAGGCGGCGGGCTACCGCCAGATGCCCCAAAGCGACGCGCTGCGCCGTTTTCTGGAGGGCTAGCCGGCAAGTCAGGTTGTGTCCGCAGGGGCCTCCTCGGCGAGGGAGCGGGCCCGGTTCACCACCTGCTCCAGGGGGAGACCCCGCTCGCGGGCGATCCGGGCGCAATCGTCATGCTCGGGCTTGATCGAGAGCGTGACGCCGTGCAGCCGCTTGACCTTGCAGCGCACCGATCCCCACGGCGTCTCTACCCGGATCGTCTCCCGCTCGGCGATCATCCGCTCGACCACACGCCGCCGCACGCCCAGGGTGCTGGTCTCGCGCAACAAGAGCTCGCTCAGGCGGTCCGCATCCTCGATCCGACACAGCACCGACAGCAGCACGGCGGGGCGCCCCTTTTTCATCATGATCGCTGTGAACCAGGCATCCAGGGCCCCGGCGTCCAGCAACTGCTCCAACGCATACCCCAGCGCCTCGCCCGTCATGTCGTCCAGGTTGCACTCGAGCAACGTGACACTCTTGGGCGTTGCGTCGGGCTCTTGGCTCATGCTTGCGACTCCGGCTCGGCATTGGCTTGCTCGCCGTGGGGCTGTGCGCCCTGGCGCTGCTTGGCCGCGCGTCGAGCGATCATGGCGGCGGTGACCCCCGCGCCCACGCCATTGTCGATGTTGACCACGGCCAGGCCCGGTGCGCAGGTCTGCAGCATTGCCATCAGGGCGCCGTGCCCCTCGCCACCCATGCCATAGCCCACCGAGGTGGGCAGCCCGATCACGGGGACGTCCACCAGCCCGGACACCACCGACGGCAGCGCGCCATCCATACCCGCCGCAACGATGATGACGTCCACGTCGTCCACGTCCAGCAGTTGCCGCAGGGGCTCGAACAGGCGATGCAGCCCCGCGACGCCCACGTCATAGCGGCTGCGCACCATGCACCCCATCTCTTGGCAGACGATGGCGGCCTCCTCGG
>SKRJ01000153.1 GCA_007118555.1 Anaerolineae bacterium
CGCTGGCGCTGGCTACGCCCGCCGAGGCCTCCTGGTGCCAGGCGGCCTGGCTGCGCGGCGACTGGTACGACATGTTTCACGACTACTGGGACCACTTTTCCCGCGATGGCGTCCTGGCCCCCCGCGAGTACCCGCCGTCGCCCGAGGGCGTCAGCGACGTGGGCACCCTGGGCGTGCGCAAGACCCTAGCGCCCGGCGAGACCGCGACGTTCCCCTTTGTCATTGCCTGGCACTGGCCCAATTATGTCAAATACTGGGGCGAGCATCGCTCCGAGTGCGAGTGCTGCGGCGAGGACGAGCCCCCCACCTGGCCCAACTATTATGCCAGCCTGTGGGAGGATGCCCTGGATGTGGCCCGCTACTATGTGGCCCACAGCGACCGCCTCTACCGCGACACGCGCCGGTTCCACGACACGCTCTTTGCCTCGCGGCTGCCCACCGCCGTGCTGGACGCCGTCTCCAGCCAGGCGTCGATCCTGCACAGCCCCACGGTCCTGCGCCTGCCCGACGGCACGTTCTACGGATTCGAAGGCTGCCACGGCAACGCCGGTTGCTGCGAGGGCTCGTGCACCCATGTCTGGAACTATGCCCAGACGCCGGCGTTCCTCTTTCCCGAGCTGGAGCGCTCGGAGCGGGCCGCCGACTATGCCCACAACATGAACCCCGACGGCTCCATGGGCTTTCGGCTGCAACTGCCTCTGGGCAGCCCGCCCTCGGCGTTCCACCCCGCCGCTGACGGCCAACTCGGCGGCCTGCTCAAGCTCTATCGCGACTGGAAGCTCTCGGGCGACGACGACTGGCTGCGCGAACTCTGGCCGCGCGCCCAAAAGGCGCTCGAATATGCCTGGGTGGCGTGGGACCCCGACCGCGATGGCGTGATCGAGGGCGAGCAGCACAACACCTATGACATCGAGTTCTATGGCCCCAACACCATGATGGGGACGTTCTACCTGGGGGCGCTGCGGGCCGGCGCCGAGATCGCCCGCCACCTGGGCGACACTGACACCGCCGGGCGCTATCGCGAGGTGTTCGAGCGGGGACAGGCGCGCATCGAGGCCGAGCTATACAACGGCGAGTACTATGTCCAGCGCTGCGACCCCGATCTCAAGTACCAGTACGGCGAGGGGTGCCTCTCCGACCATCTGATCGGCCAGTGGTGCGCCCATCAGGTGGGCCTGGGCTATCTGCTGGACCCGGAGCGGGTGCGGGGCGCCATCGGGGCCGTGTTCGAGCACAACTGGCGCACCGATTTCTGGGAGCACGCCAACCCCCAGCGCATCTATGCCCTCAACGACGAGCAGGGCCTGCTGCTCTGCTCCTGGCCGCGGGGTGGTCGCCCGGCCCTGCCCTTTGTCTACTCGGACGAGGTCTGGTGCGGCATCGAATACCAGGTGGCCGCCCACCTGATCTTTGAGGGCCTGATCGACGAGGGGCTGGCCATCGTCAAGGGGGTACGCGACCGCCACGACGGGCGGCGGCGCAACCCGTGGAACGAGTTCGAGTGCGGCAGCCACTATGCACGCTCCATGGCCTCCTGGTCGCTGCTCACCGCCCTTTCGGGCTACACGTACGACCTGGGCGCCGGCATCCTGGGGTTCGCCCCGCGCGTCTGGCAGGACGATTTCCGCGTGTTCTGGTCCGCCGACGGCGTCTGGGGCAGCTATGCCCAGCGCCTCGACGATGGCGCCCAGATCACGCTGCGAGTGGACTATGGCCAGGTGACGCTGCGGGGACTGGACCTGGGCGCATTGGATGGTCGCGCGGTGACCCAGGCCCGCGTCGGGGAGCGCGCGTTGGGGTGCGATGTTGCCACAGAGGGTAACACGATACGCGTGCGCTGGTCCGAGCCGGTGACCCTGTCGGCGGGCGAGGCGCTGGCGCTGGCGTAGACGCCCCTATCCCAGCACCCGCACCCGATTGCCCAGTTGCAGGGCCCGGCCACGGGTCGCCAGCAGCTCCAGGGCGTCGGCATAGTTGCGGCGAAGGAACGGTTGCCCCACATGGTGCCGCCGGTAGAGATCGTCGGCGCGCACCGTCTGCCCGGCATAGGTCCGGGCCAGGTCGTCGGCCAGCGCATCCAGAGGCCGGGTCACGGGCAGGCTGTTGGTATAGTGGGCGGCAACGGGATCGTATCGGTATTCGGGGACGCCCTGAGGATGGCCGGTGGCATAGCGGGCCAGCACCTCCTTCATGCGACCGTAGGCCTCGTCGGTGCGCCCCGCGTGCAGCAGGAACTCGCGCGTGCGGCCCCGCACGGTAAAGCGGAACGGGAGCACGTGCTGGGCGCCCAGCTCTCGCAATCGCTCGACGCAAGCCGCGACGATGCGGTTCTCACGTTGGTGGGGCGACGCCCCACGCACCGCGCCAC
The DNA here is from genome assembly GCA_007118555.1 of Anaerolineae bacterium. Taxonomy (GTDB): domain Bacteria; phylum Chloroflexota; class Anaerolineae; order UBA1429; family UBA1429; genus UBA1429. Next base: position 2,369 of record SKRJ01000153.1, read on the forward strand.
GCAGCGAATCGGCCCGCTCCTGGCCCCAGAATGCGCTCAGATGCTCGGCTACCTTCGGGTTGGCCAGCCCCAGGTTGAGCAGGGGATAACGCAGCGTAAGGAGCACCTCGGCCCGCGACAGCGCCATGCAACACGCCAGATCGCCGCCGCTCAGGCTCTGGTAGCCCCAGGGCTCCCAGTGGACCAGTACACCCAAGGGGCGGTAGGCCTCAAGGCGCGTCTGGATGCGCAGCCAGGGGTGCCGCCGGATCACCTGCGCAGGGTGCGCCAACCTGCGCACGGGACGCAGTTCGCGGGCCAGAGCGCGCCGGGCATCGGGATCCTCGGGGCCGGGATCATTGAGCAGGAACTGCAGGTTGCCGCGCAGCAGCCCGTCGTCGGCGGCACGGCTCGCCACGGCAGCCACCACACTCCGGGAGGCGGGCGTGCCACGGCCGGGGCCGCCGTACAGGTCGAGGTAGGCGAGCCGGGGCGGCAGGGCAGGATGGGCGGGCGCCTCATCGCGCAACAGCTCGGCCGCCCAGGCCGCCGCATAGTCAGCGACGATCGCCGCCCACACCGCGGCGGTGTCAGGCATGACGGCCGCCGTCCTTGCTCCGGCGTGCGTACCCTGTTCGATGGCCACGGTCGCCCCCATTCGCGCCGACTCGCCACGGGACACCATGCACGGCGAAACTGCCGGCGGCTATGTTCCTGTCACAGCTAGCTGCATAATAAGGCAGGAGCCGGTCGTATGGCAAACGACGAGCGTACGCCTGCGATTCATCGCCGTTGACAGGTGCCCGGTTTGCATCTACGCTGACTGCATGGAACACAAAAGGAGCCATCGCCATGGAATACAGACAACTGGGACGTTCGGGCGTGCGGGTGTCCGTCGTCGGCCTGGGCACCGGTGGCCAGTGGGGCGGCCGGGTGGGCCAGGAAGACGCCATCGACATCATCTGGGCCGCGCTGGACCAGGGCGTCAACTATTTGGACACCG
>SKRJ01000338.1 GCA_007118555.1 Anaerolineae bacterium
GCCGCTTTCAGATGACGAGCAACAACAACCGCCAGGCCGAGCTGCCTCGGGGCGCCGAGGTGATCCATAACCCGGTCGGTACGGCGCCGGCCTTTTATGTGGAGCACAATGGCAAGATCATCATCAGCCTGCCAGGCGTGCCCCACGAGATGCGCTACCTGATGGAGCATGAGGTGCTTCCGCTGCTGGGCGACCGCTATGGCCTGCGCTCGATGATCAAGAGTCGCGTGTTGCGCACCTGCGGCATCGGCGAGAGCGCCGTCGGCGCGCAGATCGCGGATTTCATGGAGCTGGCCAATCCCACCGTCGGCACCCGGGCCCACCCCGGCCAGACCGATGTGTGCATCACGGCCAAGGCCGATACCGATGCCGAGGCCGCGGCCCTTATCGCCCCCATCGAGGCCGCAATCCGTGAGCGCCTGGGCGATCGCATCTTTGGCACCGATCAACAGACCATGGCCGAGATCGTCTCGCTGGAGCTGGCTCAGCGCGGCCAGCGGCTGGCCGTCGTCGAGAACACGAGCCAGGGCGAGCTGGCGCAGCAGTTGACCCGCAATGCGGGCGCAGGCGCCTGGGCGGGCGGGCTGGTCGTCGGTGACCGGGATGCGCTGGTGCGCGCGCTGGGCATCGACGATGACGCATCCGGCGACAGTAAGCTTGCCAGCCAGGAGATGGCCGATCAAGCGGCGCAGGCGCTGTGCGAGCGCATGGGCGCCGAGTATGGCCTGGCCGTGCTGGGGCCCGTCGACCCCACGGCCCCTGATGCCCCCGACGCCTACTTTGCACTGCAGACACCCCAGAGCCTCGTGCGCGGCGAGTCGCGGCGGGCCCGCGAGGGCGCCGTGGGCCGGGCGTGGCTCGTGCATCTGGGCCTGGACATGATCCGCCAGCATCTGTTGGAGGTGCGCGAAAAGGCATAGGGCCCGTGACGGCTCGGCGGCGTGACGGTCCAGGCTCCGTGACGGACCAAGCTCCGTGTGAAGGAGGCTACCATGCGTATCGGCATTCTGAGCGATATCCACGACAACATCTGGGCGCTGGAGGCGGCGCTCAGGACCCTCGAGGACGCGGACGCGCTCCTCGGGCTGGGCGATTACTGCGCGCCCTTTACCGTGGCCGCCATCGGCGAGGCGTTTTCGAGGTCGGTGCACCTGGTGTGGGGCAACAACGACGGTGACAAGCTCGCCATCGTGCGAAACGCAGAATCTCACCCCCACATCACGTTCCACGGCGAGTGGGCCAACCTCGAGTTGGGCGGCCGCACCATCGCCCTCGTGCATGATCCCGCCCTAGGCGAGGCGCTGGCCCAGGGGGGACGTTTCGACCTGGTGTGCCACGGCCACAACCATCAGCGCAGCATCAACACCGTCGGAGAGACGCTGCTGGTGAATCCCGGCGAGGTGATGGGGCGCTTTGGCGTGCGCAGCGTCGCTATCTACGATACCGATGACGAGCAAGCCGAGATCATCACCTTCTGACCAGGGCACGATTGGGCGTATAATGGGCCTGTCTACTATGCGAGACAGGCCCATTGTTGTGAGAACGTCGCGGCAGCGCAACCCGCGCCCTGTTAGTACGTAATAAGAGTGCGGGGGCGAGGCAGCAGCGCGGACGTGGAGGCGTGGTGGGAGTGGCTATCGAACAGGAGCGCCTCTGGGCACTACAGGCCCAGCGGGGCGATCAGGATGCGTTCGCGCGCATCGTCGAAGCGTACCAGAGGCCGGTCTATAACCTGGCCTATCGCATGTTGGGCAGCGCTCAGGAGGCCGAGGATGCCTCGCAGGAGGCCTTTATGCGGGTCTATACCCGCCTCGAGACCTATGATCCCGGGCGCAAGTTCTCATCATGGGTGCTTTCGGTTGCCTCGCATCATTGCATCGACCGGCTGCGCAAACGGCGCGGCATGACCGTATCGATGGAGGATATTCAGGCCGAGCGCTGGCTGTCCGATGGAGAGCCCGAGCCCGAAGAGAACGCTCTGGATGCCGAGCGCGAGAACCACGTCCGCCGCCTGCTCGATACGCTGCCCGATCAATATCGTCTGGTGATTGTGTTGAGGTACTGGCACGACATGTCCTATGACGAAATCGCCGAGATCACGACGACCACGCAGAGCGCGGTGAAATCGCGGCTGCACCGCGCTCGTAAAGCCATGGCCGAGGCACTATCCCAAGACCCCGCCGCTGCCCCGCTTGCGCATCCTATGCCGAGGAGGTCCCAAGACAATGTCTTGCCCTAGAATAACGGAAATGATGTCTCTTGCGTTCGATGGAGAGACCCCTGACGAACAACGTGTGCTGCAAGAGCACCTGGCCGAGTGTGGCGAGTGCGCCGCCGAGTGGCGTGCCCTGCAGATCGTGGATCGGATGCTTGTGCAGGTCAAGCCCGTGGAGCCCCCCACGATGCTGGCGGCGCGTGTGATGCAGGGGGTGGCCAGGCATGAGCAGCAACAGGCGCGGCTGCGGCTCGGCGCCCGGGTGCTCTATGCCCTGCTGGGTATGCTGGCACTGGCGGCAGCGCCAGTCCTGGTTGTGTTCACACTCGTGCGCGAGAACCCCATGCTGGCCGAGACGCTTCTGGGGCTCTATGCTCACTCGCTCGCCCTGGTGGGTGCTGTGACAGGGGCTATCGAGATCTTTGCGCGCGCGGCCCTGGGAGATCAGATCGCCATGCTCGCTCTCTGCTGGGCGCTTTTCTGTGCGGTGCTCGTGCTCGGATCGTTGCGCCTGCTGACCGTGGCTCGTTCCAATGGGTTGGGGGCCTGATGCCAAAACGGGGGCCGTGCCTGGGCAGGTCCCTTGTACAGGTGTGCTGGGGGAGTAGATGAAGATTCATAAAGGCCTATTGTTGATTGTATTGACCGTGTTGCTCTGGCTCGTGGGGCGCCCTGTTGCGGCCGACCAGGGCGGCATGGCCCTGTTTGGGCGGAGCATCGTGCTGGAGCGGGGCCAGAATGTCAACGGGGATGTGGCGCTCTTTGCCGGCAGCATAGAGGTTGCACCCGATGTGATCGTGCGAGGAGATCTGGCCGTGATCGGCGGCTCTGCCCGTCTCGATGGCACCATCGAGGGCGATGTGGTCGTTATCGGGGGCAATCTGGTCATGGGCCCCCAGGCGTGGATCCAGGGCGACGTGGTGGCCCTGGGATCGCTCAGGCGTGACCCCGCTGCGCGCATCGATGGGGACATTGTGGCGGGAGCCCAACGCACCGCGCCGTTCTGGCGGCAGCGTTTCAATCCGACTATGCTGCCGACGCGGTTCGATCGTTCTTCGACGACCGGTTCGGGCGGGCCCGGCGTATCGTCACGGTCGCCATAGAGCGAGGCGAGCTTCCTGAAGACACGGA
>SKRJ01000104.1 GCA_007118555.1 Anaerolineae bacterium
GACGGCGTGTTCCGGCGGGTGCTGGACGAGATGGAGAGTTGGATGGAGCGCGAGGGCGTTGGTTCGTTGGACGAGATCCGAGGTTGTGCCCATGGATGAGGCCATCTATCGCACCTATCACGTGGTCGAGCGCCGCCCCGAGGGCTCGGTGGGCGTCACGCTGATCCTGGACGCCCCGCTGCAGGCCGAGCCGGGCCAGTTTGTGATGGTGTGGCTGCCCGGCATCGAGGAGCGCCCCCTGGCCGTCATGGACGACGACCCGCTGGCCCTGACGGTGCGTATCGTGGGCCCCTTTACCGATGCGCTGGCCGCCCAGGGTCCCGGCCACCGCATCTGGGTGCGCGGTCCCTATGGGCGAGGATTTGGGCTTCAGGGCGAGCGGATGCTCCTCGTCGGGGGCGGCAGCGGTGTCGCCTCATTGACGCTGCTGGCCAGGCGGGCCCGGGAGCGGGGCGCCGACGTGCGCGTGGCTCTGGGGGCGCGTACCAGCGACCAGATCATGCTGCCCTGGCGGTTTCGCGAGCTGGGTTGCGAGCTGCTGTTGGCCACCGACGATGGCTCCGAGGGGCTGCAGGGCACGGCGCTGGATGCCGTGGAGCCGTCGCTGGCAGCGGGTTGGGCCGACGTCGTGTATGCCTGTGGCCCCGAGCCGATGCTGCTGGGCCTGGCGCGCCGCATGGAGGGCAGCGACGTCCCCCTCTACCTGAGCCTGGAGCGCAGCATGAAATGCGGCCTGGGCATCTGTGGCAACTGCTATTGCGGCGACCGGCTGGTGTGCCTCGATGGGCCCGTTTTCGCCGTGGACGAGGTGCTCTGCCTGCTGGAGGCCGCGCCCTGAGCTAGAACGTGAACAGGCCCAGGTAGCGGGCGCTGAGAATGACCAGCGATATGGCGAGGACGATGCGCACCACCTGTTGACCCCTGGCCACGGCCAGCCGGCTGCTGAACCAGGCGCCTGTGCTGTTGCCCACCGCGAGGATGATGCCCAGGCCCCAATGCACCTCGCCGCGCAGGGCAAAGGTCGCCAGCGCAAAGAGGGTATAGACGCCGCCGATGATGGCCTTGTGCCAGTTGGCCTTGATCAGGTCCACCCCGGCGGTCAGGACCAGGGCCATGATGATAAAGATGCCGATGCCGGCCTGAATGGCGCCGCCATAGATGCCGACGCCAAAGAACACCAGATAGGTCAGCGCTCTGCGGCGCGGCGTCATCTCGACCTCGCGGCCGCTGAGCCACTTTTTCGGGTTGACGATGAGCACCACCAGCACGATGAGCATGGTGACGCCCAGCACGCGCTGAAAGACGATCTCGGGCATGTTGACGACGATATAGGCGCCGAGGATCGCGCCGAACAGGGCGGGGATGGCAAAGTGCAGGCTGGCCCGCACCCCGGAGACGCCCTTGCTGCGAAAGCCCGCCAGGGCCGCAATATCCTGAAAGACGATGGCGACGCGGTTCGTGCCGTTGGCGGCGATGGTGGAGAGGCCGGTCAGATCGAGGGCCGCGAGGGCGATGAACGAACCGCCGCCAGCCAGCGTGTTCATGATACCTGCGACGAACCCTGCGATCAGGATGGCGATGACGCGACCGACCGTGATCTCCATGGCAACTCCAAGCGTGGTGTGTACGAGAACGCCCCACGCGATTATAGACGGACCGGCGGCTCTGGCAAGCCGGCGCCTGGTGATAGACGGGTTGCTTCCGATTTGCGATCGTGACCGTTTTCGACGAACTGGCCTTTACGGGGCAACTGAGCGTGGTATAATACGCGAGCAAGGGGCACAGGGGGGCATGTACGTGCACCCATGCGCAGGCGGCTTGGCCTGAGTCATAGCTCGGTACCGCCCACGGCGATCCATCGAGCAACTACCGCCGCTCCAGGTTAGTATGCTTTGATGGGAGGAGGCTGCCATGTACAGATTCAGGACGTGGGGCTCGAAACAGATAGCGCGGGTCTCCCAACTCGAGGCTCTTGATCCTCTCTTTGAGGTTCTTGATGGGGGCATCGTTTTGGGGGCGCTGGCGGGCGGTGCTATCTCTTTTCTGTTGGGCGCGCTCTTTGGCGCGCTCAACCGTGGCGTGGCTGGCGCGCTAGTCGGAGGCCTTTCTGCCGGCATCCTGGGCATCGCGTTGGGCGGCCTGGCCGGGAATCTGCTTCGCTCACGCCAGGGGCAGGTGCAGGCAGCGCTTGACCTGAAAGAAGGCTCTGGCGAGTATGGCCCCTACGACAAGGTGTCGGGTTACGTCGTCCTGAGTCCAGTGCGCAGCGGGCGCATTCAGGGCGGCAAGGTCCTGTTGGTCTGTCGGGGCTTTTATGCCCACGATCAGGATGCAGACGGCGATGCGCTGGAGCCCAAGCTGGTCCGCTCTGTGCAGACATACCACGTACAGGAGCTGCCGGTCATCCCGTCGGGGACCGTACGGCGCGGCTCGCCTGTGCGGTATCCCTTCCAGTGCGAGCTCCCCCAGCCGCTATTGCCCACGCACCATGGTTTCGGATGCTCCGTGCGCTGGAGCCTGCACGTGGACATGGAGGATCCCGACGAGGCGCTGGGACAGTGTACCCAAGAGATTTTCGTGCGCGCTGTCACACCCATCGGTGTTGGGGCCCGCCCGGAACGTGTCTCCAGCTCTTCCGCCGTGGGCGAGCTGATCATGGCGCTGCCTCGCACCACGTACGCAGAGGGCGAGACGTTGCAGGGTCGGCTCATCGTCAATCCAAAGGATGATCTGGTGGCGCGCGAGTTGCGTGTCCTCCTGCTGCGTGTGGAGCACAATCCCCAGGGCCATGATCATGTGGTCTATATCAGCGGCTGGAATCCGGACACGGGGCGCTTTCGTGGCGAGAGCCGCGCCGAGGGCCAGGGCACGACCTATGTGTGGTTGGAGGACGAGGTCGATCTGGCCGAAGAGGTGCACTTTGCCGAGGCACAAAAGCGGCTCTTTGATTTCCAGTTCCATCTTCCCCAGCAGTGGCGGCCCACGCTGCAGACCGAGCATGGCGACGTGTCCTGGCGGGTGGTGGCTACCCTTGCTCGGGGCAACGGACGTGATCTGCGGGTGCAGCAGGTGATCACCATGCATACCGGCGCCCCGCATATTGCGCGGGTAATGGCATCCGATCTCGATGTGGGCGACGCAGTGAGAGCCGAGTAGATCGTCCCGCTCTGCGCTGCGCCCGCTGCGTGGATGCCCGCCACGGCCATGGGTACCGCGCGTCAACTCAGATGATAGTCGTACCGAAGACAGAAGGTTCACGCAATTGATAATCATACCAGAGTAAGGGCCTCCTGTTCTGTAGCCACCATCGTGCTCAGGTCCTCGACCTGGGCATGGA
>SKRJ01000192.1 GCA_007118555.1 Anaerolineae bacterium
CATCATCAGCACCGCCATCGAGGATTTCCCCGTGCTGCACAGCGCCCGCAGCCTGGAGCGTCAGGGGTTCACCGTGGACCATGTGCGGTTGGACGAGTACGGCCGCGTGGACCTGGATCATCTGCGGGAGCTGATCCGCCCCGATACCGCCCTGGTCACAATCCAGGCGGCCAACCAGGAGATCGGGACCCTGCAGGACTTGGACGCCATCGGGGCCCTCTGCCGCGAGCGAGAGGTCCTGCTGCACACCGACGCCACCTACTCGTTTGGGCGCGTGCCCCTGGACGTGAGCCTTACGCCGGTGGACCTGGTGAGCGTCTCGGCCCATCTGCTGCACGGCCCCAAGGGGATCGGCGGCTTGTATGTGCGCAAGGGCACACCCCTGATCAAGTGGATGGACGGCGGCTTTCAGGAGTTTAACATGCGCGGCGGGGTAGAGAACATCCCCGACGCCGTCGGGTTCGCCACAGCCGTCGAGCTGATCACCCCCGCCGAGACCCAGCGCCTCCAAGAGATGCGCGACCGGCTCACAGAAATACTGCTCGAGATCCCCCAATCGCGGGTGAACGGCCATCCCGAAAAGCGCCTGCCCCACAACGCCAACCTCTCATTCCGCTATGTGGAGGGCGAATCCGTATTGCTGCACCTGGACCTGCGCGGCTTTGCCGTCAGCACCGGCTCGGCCTGTTTCAGCCGCTCTCTGGAGGGCAGTCACGTCATCCTGGGGATCGGCGGTAACCACGAGCGCGCCCACGGCTCGATCCGGTTTACCTTTGGGCGCTACAACAGGCCGGAAGACGTGGACCAGGTGGCCGAGGCCCTGGCCGACATTGTGGTTCGTCTGCGAGAGATCAGCCCCCTGGGGAAGGAATAGAGCATGGCATTACCCTATAGCGAACTCGTAATGGAGCATTTCCGCAACCCGCGCAACGTGGGCCGCATCGAGGAGCCCGATGCCAAAGCCATCGAGGGCAGCCCCGCCTGCGGCGACATGGTTGCCGTATATCTCAAGGTGAATGAGGACACACACACCATCGACGACATCAAGTTCGAGTCGTATGGCTGCGCCTCGAACATTGCCACCGGATCGATCATCACCGAGCTGGCCAAGGGCAAGACCATCGAGGAAGCCAAGACCATCTCCTGGGAGCAAGCCACCCAGGCGTTGGGCGGCCTGCCGCCGGTCAAGGTGCATTGTTCGGTGCTGGCGGTGGACGGTCTCCGGGCCGCGATCCAGAACTATGAGGAGCTTCACGGACTGGTGGCAGAAGAGGTGCCCACCGATGAGGTGGAGGTGCGCCGTCGCCTCAAGCGTGTGATGAACCCCGAGGTGGGCCAGGACCTGATACGCACCCGGGTGGTCAGCGACGTCGAGGTGTCCGAGGGCGTCGTACGCGTGGTGCTCTCGCTCTCTGAGGATAGCCAATTCGCCAACAATATCCGCGACGAGATCATCGAAAAGATCGAGCCGATGTGGGATGTGGACGAGGTCATCGTCGAATTTGAGGAGTAGGAAGCAACATGGCCGAGATACGCGTCGATGTACGCCAAGAGACCTGTCCGGTGCCCCTGGTCGAGATGCGCAAGGCCGTGCGTCGGGCCGAGCCAGGTGATATCATCGAGATCTCGGGCACCCACCCGGCATCGCAAAAAGAGATCCCCATGGCCGTCGAGGCATTGGGATTAGAGTTGCTCGCCGTCGAGGGGACGCCTGACGCCTGGACGATCCGCATTCGCCGCTAGGAGCCGGCCATGACCGAACGAACCACCATCGTCGTCGCCAGTGGCGACATGGACAAGCTGTATAGCGCCCTGATCATCGCAAATGGCTCCCTCTCGATGGGGATGGAGGCCTCGCTTTATTTCACATTCTGGGGATTGGAGCGCCTCAAGAAGGGCGGCCTGCAAAAGGGCGCCCTGTCCAAGATGCATCTCCTGGGCCTGGGCAAGCTGTTCATGACGTCCCGCATGAAAAAGGCCAACGTGGCTTCGCTCGAGCGCCTGATGAGGGACTACAAAGAGTTGGGCGGCAAGGTCATCGCCTGCGACATGACCATGGAGATCATGGGCGTAAGCAGAGAGAGCCTGCAGCAAGACCTGATCGACGAATATGGCGCGGTGGGCGCGTACATCAACGAGGCGCGCCAATCCAACATCACGCTGTTCATTTAGGGTGAGAGAAAAACGGGGTGCACTATGGGCATAGGCGATCGATTCCAGCAAGAGACGAGCTACCGACGCGACGATCCGGGCCAGGGCATCGAGGGCATGCTCAGCGCGCCTGACCCTGACGGCCCTCATCACCTGTTGCCGCACCCCGACCTGACCAACTCGTCCTCGCTGTGGGAGGCGCTGCGCAACCGCCGCAGCATCCGCTCCTTTACCGGCGAGCCCATCAGCCAGGTCGAGCTGGCCAGCATCCTGTGGGCCGCCCAGGGCGTCACCTCTTCGCAGGGCAGGCGCGCCTTTCGCACCGCCCCCTCGGCAGGCGCCCTGTATCCGGTCGAGACCTATGTCGCCGTGCAGGCCGTTGCGGATCTGATGCCGGGCATCTACTACTACCAGACGCTGGAGCATTGCCTCGTCCAGCGCTCCACCGGCGATGCCGCCCAGGCCGCGACGCACGCCGCCCTCGACCAGCGGTTCATCGCCGACGCTGCTATCACTCTGTTCTGGACGGCGGTGTTCGCCCGCTCAGAGTTCCGCTACAAGGAGCGCGCCTATCGCTATGTCTATCTGGACGCCGGGCATATCGCCCAGAACGCAGCGCTGGCGGCGACGGCCTTGGGCCTTGGGAGTTGCCAGATCGGCGCCCTGTACGATGACGAGTGTAACGCCCTGCTGGGCGTCGATGGTCAGCGCGAAGGCATCCTGTACATGACCACCATCGGCCATCCCGCGGCCCAGAGCAGGGAATCATGAGCAACCGTCTGGCCCACGAGGCGAGCCCCTATCTGCGCCAGCACGCCGAAAACCCGGTGGATTGGTACCCCTGGGGCGACGAGGCGCTGGAGCTCGCGCGCCGCGAGAACAAGCCGATCTTTTTGTCGGTGGGCTACTCGGCCTGCCACTGGTGCCACGTCATGGCCCACGAGTCATTTGAAGACGATCAGGTAGCCGAGATACTCAACGAGCACTTTGTCAGCATCAAGGTGGATCGGGAGGAACGCCCCGACCTGGATCAGATCTATATGCGCGCGGTGCATACCCTGACGGGCAGCGGCGGGTGGCCCATGTCGGTGTTTCTCACGCCGGAGGGCGAGCCGTTCTTTGGCGGCACCTACTTTCCGCCCGAGCCGCGCCACGGCCTGCCAGGCTTTCGTGCGCTGCTCTTGC
>SKRJ01000347.1 GCA_007118555.1 Anaerolineae bacterium
CGACGGACGAGGTGAGCCGGGGCGCCGTGTTCGAGCAGGAGCAGATCGCCCGCGCCGCCGAGATGGGCCTGGGCATCGCAGGGCCCGAGCAGATCGAGCTGCTCACCGAGGACGCCGACGGCGAGGCGATGGCCGCCGAGATCATGGCACTGCTATAGATCGATGGCGCAGGGCTGGCATGTTGCCGCCCTGCGCCATCGATCTATCGTTCACACCGGCCCCTACTCCCAGCCGATCCAGCGCGAGAACTCGTCCACCTCATAGCGCGTCGAGCGGGCGAGGTTGACCGGCGCCTCGGGATCGGGGTATCCCAGCGCAATAAAAGCGCTGGCCTGCTCGTCGTCGGGCAGCGCGAACGCTTCCCGCACAGTATCGCCCTGGCCCATGGGCCAACCCAGCCAGACGGTGCCGAGGCCGCGGGCATGGGCCGCCAGCATCAGGGTGGTGACAAAAGCGGGAATGGCCGCCGGCGCCCAGGACCCGCCCTTGCCGGGGTACGAGACGAGCAATGCCACCGGCGCGTCGAAAAAGCGCATGCTGCCCCCGATCAGGAAATCCCAGATCGGCTCGTCCACACAGTCCAGGATCCATGCCATCGGCCCGCTGGCGATGCGTTTGTGCTGCGCCTCCCTCTGTGCCTCGGTCCAGTTGCGCACGCCGGCGGCCTCCTCCAGGCGCTGCCGCAGGGCATCGGCCTGCTCGCCCCCCATCACCGTCACCCGCCAGGGCTGCGTATTGCTGCCCGAGGGCGCCCAGCGGGCCACATCCAGGATCTCTTCGATCAACCCACGCGGGACGGGGTCTGGCCGAAAAACGCGGATGCTCCTGCGCTCGCGAATGGCATCATCGATGGCTCTTGAATGGGTCATTTTTCCTGCTCCTTGCATGCACAGATGTCAACATTATGCTAGACTGTTACACGAAACCCTCAATGTACTCTATCGTACAGTACAGTGAGAAGACAAGTCCGATCGCACGCACAAGGGAGGGTTCACAATGTCTCGAGATGATGGCATCAAACTCATCGCAATCTATCACTTTGTCATAGCGGGTCTCATCCTGCTAGGGACGCTCTTTATTCTGGCAATTCCGCTCTTTGCCGTGGTGGCTAGCCCAGCGGACCCGCGCGGCGCGTTCGTAGCCCTTCTCGTCATGGGTTCGATCTTTTTGGTGCTCGTGCTGCTGGCGATTCTGTATATCGCCACAGGCGTGGGCCTCTGGCGGCGCCAGGAATGGGCGCGCTGGGTCACCATCGTGCTGGCCGTTCTGGGCCTTTTCAACGTTCCGATCGGCACGGTCATCGGCCTGTTCATCCTCTGGTTCCTGCTGCGGGATGATGTGCAAGCCGAATTCCGGGCATCCGACCGGAGAGATGACGGAAGATACCACGCAGCACACGACTTGCGCTCTCAGCCGAGACCCGAGGAGAGGGACGAGCCACGAGACGAGCCGGGTCCGAGGCACGAGTAGGGATCAGTCGAAATCGGCCGGCCAATCCGGGTGGCGGGCATGCTCGAACAGGCGCGCGATCTGGCCTGGGGTAACCCGCGCCAGCGATAGCGCGGGCACGGCATCGGCGGCGAAAAAGCCGACATCGTCGGTCTCGTCGCTGGTGCGCGCCTCGCCACCCAACAGCTCGCACAGGAAAAAGAGCTTGTAGATCGAGAACGGATGGGGCGGGTGGTGGCCCTGCGCGGCGCGATCGTACACCGCCAGCAGCTTGACCGCGCGGGCAACATAGCCCGACTCCTCGCGGATCTCGCGCTCTATGGCGGCAGAGGGCGTATCGCCCGGATCGGCCCAGCCGCCCGGCAAGGTCCAGCCGCCGTCGGTGCGCTCGCGCACCAGAAGGATCTTGTTTTCGCGGAACACCACGCCACGGACATCCACCTTGGGCGTGGCATAGCCCGTCTCCTCGTCGAACACCCCCACGATGCGCTCTGCGGGCCAATCGGTGCCCTCGGCCAGCATCTGGGCCGCGATCTCGCGGATGGCCCTGTAGCGCTCGGCATCAAAGGGGTTCTGCGTGTACAGCAGGCCATCCTGGGCCAGCGCCTGAAGGCGTACGGCCCAGTCGATCCAGCGTTGCGAACGGTCCGACTTCATCGTCCGATGCATCTCCTCTCAGGGGGCAGGCGTATAGCGCGAGAGGCCGTGCGGCGTGGCAATCCAGAGCGCGCCGTCGGGGGCCTCGTACAGATGCGTGACGGTGTTGCTGGCCAGGCCGTGCAGGCTGGTGATCGACGTCCAACCGCGCACATTGTGGTGCCAGAGGCCGCGCCCCTGGACGGCGATCCAGAACGTGCCATCGGTGGCAATCTGCATCGGCCCCAAGGGGGCGTCGGGCAGATCCTGGCCCGGCTCGTAGGTCGTCCACTGCGTGCCGTCATAGTGCAGCAGCCCCGCCTCTGCAACGGCCCATAGGGCGCCCTGGGGGGCCGGGGCCAGTTGCGCGACGGCGCCACGTGCTTCCACGAGCCCGACCTCGGCCCACTGCTCGCCCTCCAGGCGGTACAGACCCGTATCCGCGGCCAGCCAGAGGGCGCCGTCGTCCGTCTCGGCCAACCCCGAGATGGCTGGCGCCTCCTCCTCGTCGGATGCGAGGGGCAGCGGGTTCCAGGCATCCTCGACGAACATCGCCACCTGGTCCTCGGCCGCGTACCAGACGCGCCCCTGTTGGTCCTCGAGCAGGGAGAGGGGCGCCGCGAGGCTCAGCCCATCGTCCTCTCCCCAACGCTGCCACTGGCCCTGGCTGTGCCGATAGACGCCCTCGGAAGAAAGCGCCCACAGGCCGCCAGCCTGATCGTACAGCATCGAGAGGGCGCCCTCGCGCCCGGGCCCGCACTGGGTGGTCGTGGCCCAATAGCCGTCCACATACCAGGCGACGCCGTCATCGGTCTCTGCCCAGAGGTCGCCCCGGGCATCCTGCAGGAGAGCGCCCACCGCCACATCCCGGAGACCGAACACCTCCAACTCGTAGGCGGCCAACCCATCATAACGCACCAACCCCTCGGGCGTACCAAACCAGAGGGAGCCATCCTCCGCCGCCATCGCCGAGTGCGCGGCCTTGGATGCGATCGGGGTCCACGTGTCCCCCTCCAGCCGCGCAATGCCGCCCTCCGTCGCGACCCACAGGGCGCCATCAGGCCCCCCCGTCAGCGCCGTGACGGAATCCGATGGCAGTCCATCGGCCGTGGTGAGCCATGCCCAGCCCTCATCATCATAGCGACCCAGCCCGCCGGCGGTGCCCGCCCAGAGCGTCCCATCCTCCTCGATCCGCAGGGCATGCACGTCGGTGTTCTCCAGCCCCCCAGCCGCCGTCCACAGCGACCAGCG
>SKRJ01000231.1 GCA_007118555.1 Anaerolineae bacterium
TGATCGGTAACAAGTAGTATCTCTGCTGCCATGGCGGCTATTGCTCCTTGACGATCCATCGTCATGGGAAAAAGCCTCGTCCTCTAACGAGCTTGCTCCTCTGCCCGTCTCGCGCCGCGAAATGCAAACTGCCTATCTGCCCTTTCTCATCAGACGGGGGGAGGCGACAGTGGGAGCAGCTACGCAAACCATCAGAGTTTACGCGCTCTTTACTCGTTGCCTCTATCATACAGAGCGCCGGTCACGGGCGCAATCGCAAAAAGAGGATTTTCGGTCCCAATGTGGTGCGTACGGGTCACAGATAACCCGATCGTCAAGGATTTGGGTCACGAAATGGCCATGTGGAAAGGAGGGACGCCCTCAGCCGGTAAAGCAGTAGCCCTCGCCAGCGACAGTCTGTATGTACTGGGGATCGCTCGGCTCGGGCTCGATTTTGCGCCGTAGCCGATAGACCAGGTTCTTGAGCTGGGCCATATCGGCGCCATCGTGCCCCCAGACGTGGGCCAGCAGCGCCTCCCAGGACATTACGCGCTGGGGTTGGAGCATCAAGGCATAGATGAGGCGCAGCTCGAGCGCAGACAGGCGTACCGCTTGCTTGTCGGGCAGCGTAAGCGTCCGCGTCTCGGGCTCGAGCATGAGCCCGTTGCGCCTGATAATCTCGGGCGCGCGCATGGGATAGTTCGTGGTGTGGCGTAGCCACGCCCCGACTTTGGCGATGAGCAGCACGGGGCTGATGGGGTGGAATAGCACCTCGGCCGCGCCGGCCTGATAGGCGCGCAGCACCGCCGATTCCTCACGTGCATCCCAGATCAGCAGGATCGGCCCGGCGCACCGCCCGTGCAGCGCCCTGCATACCTGCAGTGGCCTGGCGTCGGCCTCGTACAGGTCTACGAGCGCAAGATCCCAGGCCTGCAAGTCCTTTGTCAGGACCTCCGTATCGGACACAACCTGGCAGCTCATGCCGTCCTGCTCCAGCACAAACCGCCAGATCCTGGCGGTCTCTGGTTGATCGGACACGAGCAAGATCGAGGTGTTACATTTCAAGGCTGGCCCCTGGAACAAGCCGAAAGCGCTCACTCCCCCATGTGGTCTGTAGCTGCCTCAAGTGTAGACTACGTAAAGGCGCTTGTCAAGAGCTTTTCGGCTTGAGGAAGCTGCTTCCAGGTTTTCTATGCCTGAAAGGCGCGCTTTGCCTGCGCAGAGCCTACTGTCCGCTCACGCTGGCCGCATCGGTGGGCTCTTGACGCGGGACCGAGACGGGTCGCAGCCTGTACAGCGTAAGGCTCAACAGATACGAGAGCCCGGCCACCAGGATGATGGTGGCCCCCGAGGTGAGGTTGAGGTGGTACGACAGCCACAGTCCGGCCACACTAAAGATCGCGCTGAGCAATGTGGCCAGCAGCATCGCCTGCTTTACGCTCTTGATCCATTGTACGGCGATGGCCGCCGGCATGGTGAGCAGGGCGATCACCATGATCAAGCCCACCACACGCATCATCATCACCACCGCAAGAGCGATCATGCACACCATGGTCAGGTGAATGACCTCCACCGGCACGTTGCGGGTGACGGCAAAGGTCTCGTCAAAGGAAGTGGCCAACAGCTCCTTGAAGAACAAGAGCACCAGCGCAATGATCAGCAGGTTCAGCCCGGCCATCCACCAGAGGTAACGCACCGGAACCGCCAGGATGCTGCCAAAGAGATAGCTCATCAGGTCGGCCTTGTAGCCCACGGTCAGGTCCAGCAGGATGATCCCCGTGGCCATGCCGATGGCCCACAGCGCCCCGATCACCGTATCGGCTCGTTGGCGCGATCGCAGCTCCACCAGGCCCATCCCCAGCGCGGCCACTAGTGAAAAGCCGACGGCGCCCAGCAGCGGATCTATGCCCAGGTAGAACCCCAGGCCCACACCGCCATAGGCGGCATGGGCGATACCGCCGCTGAGAAAGACGATGCGGCGCAGTACGACCAGCGTGCCTACGATGCCGCAGGCGACGCTCACCAGCAGCCCCGCCACCAGGGCATTGCGCATAAAGGCAAACTGCAGTGCCTCGATCATCGTGACGCCTCTTGCGCTGCGGCTGTGCACACGCTGCAGAGGCACTGTTGCGAGTCCATGTCCACAGGGCACGCAAAGGCGCCACGAATGCCCTCGGGCGCCTGTTGGGGCGCGCCATAGTAGACCATGCGCCGATTCAGGTAGCCGACCCGGTGTACATGGGGCAGGATGGCGCCCACATCGTGGGAACTCATGATGATCGCCATCTGCTCGCTGAGGATGGGCAACAGCTCGATGATGACGCTCCTTGCCTCGGGATCGACATTGGACAGAGGCTCGTCCAGCAGCAGCACACGCGGCTCGACGGCCAGCGCCCGGGCTATGTACACCCGCTGCCGCTCGCCGCCCGATAGCTCGCCGATGGGCCGCCGTCGCAGATGGAGCGCCCCCGTGCTGCGCAGCGCCTCGGCCACGATCGCCTCATCCTCGCCGTTGAACGGGCGCAAGAGGCCGCGCCGCCCCAGCCGGCCCATGCGGGCCACCTCCCAGGCGCTCACGGGAAACTCGCTGTCAAAGCGGATCTCTTGCGGCACATAGCCCATCGCACGGCGCGCGCGCTGCACCCGCTGGCCCAGGACGCGGACCTGGCCGCGCTTGGGCGCCAGCAGCCCCAGCAGCACCCGGATCATGGTCGTCTTGCCGCCGCCGTTGGGCCCGATCAGGGCGACCAGTTCGCGGTCGTACACGTCGAGATCGATCGACTCGAGTACGTCGCCCTGATCGTACGAGGCCCACACATCGCGCATGGTTATGATCGGTTTGTCCCGGGCATCGAAAGGCTCACTCATGGTCACTCACCCGCTAATGATAGCGCAGCACCTCGGCAAAGATGCGCCCCACGGTGCGCATGTTGGTCAACCAGTCCTGCTCCAGCGGGCTCACAAGTTGCACGCCGCCGTTGATCTCGCGCGCAATGGTCTCGGCCGCCTCGGTGCTGAACTCGGGCTGGGCAAAGATCACACGGATATCATTCTCGCGGGCCGTCCGGATGACCTCGGCCAGCGTGGCGGCGCCGGGCTCGACCCCGCCCACCTCGATGGGGATCTGCTCCAGATCATACTCCTCGGCGAAATAGCCCCAGGCGGGGTGAAAGACGATGAACCTGCGGTTCTCGATGCCTTCCAACCCCTCGCGGATCTCGGCATCCAACGTATCGATGTCGGCGAGGAACGCCTCGAGATTCGCCGCATACTCGTCCTCATGCTCCGGATCGATCTGCACGAGGGCGCGGTAGATGTGCTGCGCCTGCACCTTGACCAGCCGCGGCGACA
>SKRJ01000222.1 GCA_007118555.1 Anaerolineae bacterium
CGATCAGCAGCAGAATCCCGGCATGGCCCCAGATGAGCAGCCGCATCGATTGGGCGCGCCACGCCCACCAGGCCAGGCCTACGAACAGAACCGCGAGCCCCACGGCCAGGACAAGAATGCCCCCTGTGGGCGCCGCCAGAGGTCCCCAGCCAATAACGGCGCCCAGCAACGCACCCAGCAGCAGATGGAGGATGGCCCACAGGACGCCGACGATGGGCCTGCGTGGTCGAGATAAAGGCAATGTCATGGGGCGCGTTTCCCGGGCTCTGGCATCGAGACCATGCTAAGGCTTCTCTACCACGCGACCATGCCCTCGCGGCGCATCCAGTCGCCCACCTCACGGACGCCCTGCTCAAAGCCTACCCTGGGCCGGTAGCCCAGTTCGTTCTGCGCCTTGGCGATGGGATAGCGCTGATCCACGCTCATCACCTCGACCATCAGGCGCGTAAGCGGTGGGCGCTCGTTGCGCCCCGAGAGCTGATAGAACGTCTCCCAGACCCATGCCATCGCCATGGCGCGGCTGCGGGCATAGCTCTTGCGGGGTGACGGTACCTCGGCCAACGCGGCCAACGCCTGCAGATAGGCGCCCCAGGTCACGTCCGAGTCATCGTTGATGTTATAGACCTGGCCCACAGCCTGCTCGCTCTCGGCCGCCAGCAACATGGCGTCGACCAGGTTGCCCACATAGGTCAGGCCGGCGACATGGCTTCCCTCATCCACAAGGACCATGCGCCGCTGGCGCAGGCGCTCGATCAGATCGGTGCCAAACTCGCGGGCGCCGGGACCATAGACCGTTGCGGGCCGCAAAACCACCACAGGAAGCTGCACCCGGCGGGCCTGCCCCCATACCAGCAGCCCGGCCCGCGCCTTGGCGTCGGCAAAGGGCAGCCCGGGCGGGGCCAACTGCCGCCGCTCATCCACGGGGTCGTCGGGGAAACCATAGACATCGGTAGAGCTCAGATAGACGAACCGCCCGATCTCGTTGCGGATGGCGGCCGCCATCACGTTACGCAGCCCGCGGTCGGCCGTCTGCTCCGAGAGCTCCTCGACGCCCCAGTCGCGAAAGCTCCACTCGCTGAAAAAGACACACTCCATGCCCTGGGTGGCGGCCACCAACCCGGCATTGTCGGTCAACCCGACGGTACGCACCTCGACGTCCAACTCGCCCAGACGCTCCGCCCGCCGCCCTGGCTGCACCAACGCCCGCACCCGATCACCCCGCACCAGGAGCGCCTCGATCAGCGCCATGGCGACCACGCCCGGCGCACCGATTACCAGGCTGCGCATGCGACATCACCCCTCTCTATAGAGCTCGGGCCGCAAAAAGGGCGCCAGGGCCAGCCCGACAGCGATCTGAAAGGGCAGCACCCGGGGCACCAGTCCCTGCGTCAAAAAGCCAGCGGCCCCCTCGTTGTGCTTGGTGTTCTCCTGCTGCGTGTACCGGTCGATGACGGGCCCCAGCTCGGCGCCCGCTCCGACCTCGTCTGCGATGGCTTGCGGTAGCGGAAAGCGCCCGCCACAGGCCAGCCCCTGTCGACCATCACGGTGGACCACCGCCGCCCAGTTGGTGACGTACAGGCAGCCCTCGTCTTGGTGCACGGCGCCCTCCATGCCCACGCCATAGTCGGCATCGGCCTGCTCGCGGGCGACGCGGGCCCGCTGTAGCGCCCCCTGCCGCCCCTCGGCGTCGCTGCGCGGCATCTCGTCCACGCCCGACTCGACCGCCAGCGCCCGAGTCAGCGCACTGGGCCACACCTGCTCCACCGCCCAACGCGCCGCCTCGACCTTGGCGGGGTTGGTGGATCCGATGGCAATCGTGACAACTCGTTGGGTGTTGTTGGTTTCCATAGCAAAGCTATTATAGCGCAGGCTGACGCTGGCCGACAAGGCAGCCGGACGCCCTATCCATCGCCGCCTACGACGGCTGGCACCCCGGGCAGTAGTAGATCGTGCCACCCAGGTAGGCCGCCTTTTGGATCGTGGCGCCGCACGAGGGGCAGGGGCTACCCACGGTGAATCGGCTCAGGACGGTGCGATAGCCCCCTGGTTCGCCATAGAGGTCCTTTTCCGTATCACGCCCGCCCTGGACTGCCATCGCGGCCAGCACATCGATGACGGCGGCGTACATCGCGTCCACCGCGGCGTCAGACAACTCGCCCAGCTTGCGTCGCGGGTGGATACGCGCCGTCCAGAGGATATCCTGCAGCACCCCGTTGCCCAGGCCGGGGATACGCTGCTCGGTCGCCAGAAACGCCTTGGCCGAAAGCGTGGTCGTCTCGTCGGTGAGTAGCGTTGCGAAATAGGCCCGGTCAAAGGCATCGGTCAGCGGCGAGGGGCGGGCCTGGGCCGTCTCCCAGTCATGGAGCCCGGTGGGCTCATCCTGGGAAAAGCACATAAAGGCGCCCCACATCTGGGCGCTGGAGGTGATGGCCGTGCCGTCGTCAAACTCGAGCAGGAGTTGGTGCTTGGCGGGGCGTCTGCCCCCCTGTGGATGGTAGCGGATCGGGGCGCCGATGGACAGCCGCATATCATCGGCCATGAACTCGATATGACAGCCGGCATAGCTGGCCGTCCCGATGGTCTTGCCCGCCAGCCGCTCGTTGTACTCGGCGGGATCCCCTGTGTACCAGGCCCACTTGTGGGGCGAGGCCCCGGCCACCGCCCGCTCGATGCGCTTGCCCTGCAGAGTATCCTGGATCTGCTGCGAAATCACCGCTGCTTCGGGAAGCTCGATCATGTCTCTCCCTTCTTGCCGCCCTCGAGTGGCAGCATCGGGTTCATGACGTCGTCGCCCAGCAACCGAGCGCCTCTACTCGTCCGACTCGGTCGACAGGCCCCGCAGGAGGATGCTCACCCCCTGCACGGCAGCCTGCTCCCAGTCGGCGGCTTGGGGCGCCAGCAGGGCCTGCATGAGCAATCCCATCACCAGGGCCAGCACGACGTTGGCCGTAGCCTCGGGCGGTCCGGAGCGCAGGCTGCCCTCTTGCATCCCGCGCTGCACGAGCAGGGTGATGCGTTGTTGATATCGGTAGAACGGCCCGCCGGCGGCGGCCAACAGATCGGGATCGCGCAGGGTCTGGGTGAGGTACTCTAGATATATGGGCAACTGCCCGTCGGCGGCGGAGAGCACATGCCCCACGATGCCCGTCATGGCCACGAGTTGCTCGGGGACGCTCTCGGCCTGCTGCTCTAATGCATCCAGCCGGTGATCGAGCCCCTCCAGCCACTCGGACAGCAACTCGCGAAAGAGGGCCTGCTTGCTCTCAAAGTGGTGGTAAAAGCCGCCCTTGGTGATACCCGCGGCGCGACAGATATAGGA
>SKRJ01000052.1 GCA_007118555.1 Anaerolineae bacterium
GCCACGTGAGAGCATCATAGCGCCGCTGGTCGGGGCCCGTCAACCGCCGGCGGGCCCGGCGCCGCGATTGGCGCTAGCGGATCGTGTAGCGCTGGCCCGCCTCGTTGGAGCGAATGACATCGAGGCCCTCGAACCGTATCGGTGGCGGCGCCTCGGGCGCCATGCGGCGCGTCTTGCGCGGTCCGCGGCGCTGTTGCAGCGCAAGGTACTCGTAATGATGCCTGATCAGGCGCACCACCAGCCAGCCCAGCGTGCCGCAGACAAAGAGCCAGACCACTAGCACCGCGCGCCAGGGCTGCGGCACCTGATAGACCGCCAACGAGAGCAGCAGGGCCGCCACCAGCGACAGCAAGAGCACCCAACGCCTTCTCGATCCACTCTGCATCGATGTCTCCCTCCACCTATCCATGCGCTACTCTTGCGCGTGGGCCTGCTGTGGCGCCTGGCCCGCCAACCGAAGCGCGCGCCGCGCCTTGTCCCGGTTGAACCCGCCCGTCGGCAGCTTTTCCTTGGTCATGCGATAGACCCAGTTCAGCGAGGGGCGATGGCCATGCTGGCGCACATAGCGCTTGATCTCGCGCAGCGCCTCCTCGGGGATATCGTCGGGCGGGCGCCCGTCGCCCCCGCTGCCCATCGCCCTGTGAGCCAACGCATGCACCGGCGCCGTCTGCGCCTTAAGCACCTCGGGGCGCACGGGCACCATGGCGTCGCGAGGGGCATAGCGCCGCGCCCATTCCTCGAGATCGGCGTCGCTCAGGTAGGCCACCTGAAAGCGGCGCGTCAGGCTGCCGTTCACGGCGACGAAATCGCCGCGACCCCGCAGGCTGTCGGCGCCTGTATCCCGGCGGCCGGTGGCCTGGTAGGCGGCCGAGGGGTCGGACACCCGCCCAACCAGGCGCACGGGGATGTTGCGCAGGGTCATCGAGCCGACGTCCGAGGCCAGCAGATGTTGCGCGCCAATGATCAGGTGCAGCCCGGCGTGACGCCCCGCCTGGGCCAGCCGGGCCAGATGCTGTTTGATCTGGGGGCGCTGGGCGATCAGATCGGGGACCTCATCGACGAATACATAGGTCAATCGCCCCAGGCCGCGGCCGATCTGGTTGGCCAGGGCCTCGAGGCCCCGCTCGCAGTCGGCGGCGTTGCTGAACAGGCCGCCCCGCCAGACGCTGGGGTGCCCCGAGAGGGGCTCGAGCCCGCGGCTGGGATCGAACAGCGCCACCTGGCTGCCGCCGATGCGCTGCGCCGAGAGGATCATGGTCTTGAGTAAGGTCGACTTGCCGCTGCCCGTCATGCCCACCACGGCGGCGTGCACGTTGGTGGGCGCGATCATCTCGAGCACGAGCTGGCGCCGGTCGTCGTCCACCCCCAGCAGCAGGCTGCCCACCGGAATGCTCTCGGCGATGGACCAGGCGTCCTCAAAGGTGAGCAGGCCGTCCTCCTGAGCCTCCTCCAGCGGCACACGGATATAGACCGTGTTGCCATCCACCTCAACGGAGGTGCTGGGCACGTTCAGCGCATAGGCAAACTGGGGCGCCATCCGCTTGAGGCGGGGCAGCACCCGGGTGTTGACATGCAGGCCGTATTTCTCATAGCGCGGCGTCACGAAGACGCGCCCCACCGGCTCGATATCGTGCACACGCCGCAGCGCGCTGGAGCCGTTGGTAAAGGCGACGCGCTCCTCGTGCCACAGGAGGCCACAATCCTGGCAGACCCCCAGGATGCGATGCATCCGATCGGCATAGTGCGTCCCCTGACGTCGTTTGTCGAGAGCGGTTTTGATACGATCCATGGCTACACCCCCTGCGAGAACGGGCCGATGATCCATAGCAGAACGTTTGTTCTAATGCTATTGTAAACGAGGCATGGCTCTTTGTCAAGTAGTTTCTGGTTATTCGTTCTATTTTGGATATTTGGGATTTCGCGGGGATGGCTTGGCATATCTGGTGCCTGACGCAAATGAGTGACGCAGGTGCGTCACGCATCGGTGTCATGCACCTGCGTCAGGCTCTGAGTGTGGACGTTTTGCTCAGGAGGGCTCTCTGGCGTATAATTGCGTCTTGGTGGCCTGAGCAGCCTCCGACGCCGAGGCAGCCTCGGGGACGTCAACCCAGGAGGAAAGAATCCATGCCGACGTATCAATACAGGTGTAGCGATTGCGGCGTCGCGTTTGAACGCTTTCAGCATTTTTCCGAGGAGCCCGTGAGCGTCTGCCCCGAGTGCGATGGGGCTGTGCGCCGGGTCATTCATCCGGTGGGGATCATATTCAAGGGCAGCGGGTTCTATGTCACGGACAACAAAGGTTCCAAGGCACTGACCTCACAGTCCGAGACCAGCGAGCCCAAAGAGACCCCAGAGGCCAAAAAGGACAGCACCGCGACGGATACGCCCAAGGCTTCCAGCGCGGAATAAAAAGAGGCAGCGCCCGCACTGTGGCGCTGCCTTTTACGTCTGCGATCCATGGCGCGCTAGAGCTGGAAACCACCCTCCTGCTCTACCACCTTGTACTCAAAGCCCGTGACGAGTTGCTCCAGGCGCTCCCGGAACGCCTGCCACTCTCTGCTGGCCAGGGCCAGCTCCATGCTCTCCAGATCCTCCGTCGTGCCGCCGGCCAACACCTGTGGCCCCTTGCCCCACACAGCATACCAGGCATCCGTGGGCTGAATGCCCATGGAGATGATCGTCTTGGCAAACTCCTGGGTGAGAAACTCGAGATATTCGGGCTCTTTGCCCTCGCGAATGTTCCAGTACATAATCAGCTTGATCATCACATCGTTCCTCTTGCCAGTGTCGCTATCCGTGCGGCGCAGGCCAACGGGCGCAGAGACTCGATCCACTCTAGGACCAAGATACCATAAACGTGACAGACGATCAACCCAAAGGAGCGGTTCTCCAATGAGGGCTCTGGTACAACGTGTGACGCAGGCGACGGTGACGGTGGAGGACGCCCCTATGGGACAGATCGACGAGGGGCTGGTGATTCTGCTGGGCGTGCGCGAGGGAGATACCGACGAGCAGGTCGACTGGCTGGCCGACCGCGTGGTGCACCTGCGCATCTTTAACGATGCCGAGGGACGCTTTGACCGCTCGCTGCACGATATCGGGGGTGCGGCGCTGGTGGTGCCCCAGTTCACCCTCTATGGCGATGCCCGCCGCGGCCGCCGCCCCAGCTTTACCGCCGCAGCGCTGCCCGAGGCAGCCGAGCCGCTCTATGAGCGCTTCTGCCAGCAGATCCGCGAGCAGGGCATTCACGTCGAGACCGGCAGCTTTGGGGCGCACATGCTCGTCGAGATCCACAACGATGGGCCTGTGACGATCC
>SKRJ01000233.1 GCA_007118555.1 Anaerolineae bacterium
ATATCGCCCTCGGCCACCCCGGGGTCGCAGAGGAGGCCCTGAACCGTGCGATCGAGCTGCACGGCGACCACCCCGCCGTACGTACCGTACGAGAACAGTGGGGCTGGTAGCCGGAAGCTGATCGAGCATCCTGATGCCTATCTGACTGATTAGGGCTATAACCATTTACATGCTCGTTTGATTCGAGTATGTTAGATGCATACGGCAGAGCATCTGTGGTCTCTCAAAACAAGATGCCTCTTGCCGTGGTGGTTCTCAGGGACGCTAGGGGAGGTATAGTCCGATGAAGCACCAGTTTCGTCTGTGGATTCCCATTGTTTCGGTAGCTCTGGCCATCCTCGTGTTGGGCGTGGTGGGAGGGCTATCCGCCAGCCCATTGCGTGTTGTGGCAGAAGAACCCGACGTCCTCGAGCCTGCAGCCATCGTCGGCCAGACGATCAGCTACCAGGGTGTGCTCTTGGATGCAGCGGGCAACCCGATCACGGGCAACCAGTGGATGCGCTTTGCGCTGTACAATGCCGCCCTGGGCGGCGTCCAACGCCATCAGACGGCGTGGATGAACGTGCCGGTCAGCAACGGATTGTTCCACGTCGGCCTCAATGTGCCGCAATCGGTGTTCGACGGTACGGCCCTCTGGCTCGAGATCACGGTGCAGAGCGACGTCCCCGAGGTTCTCTCGCCTCGGCAAGAGATCCGCCCCACCCCCTATGCCATGAGCCTGCGGCCGGGGGCGCTGGTGGTGAACCAGGCCACCGGGCCCGCCGTGCGGGTCGAGTCGCCGGACAGGGGGCTTTACAGCGAGGGCAGCAGCTTTGCGGTCTATGGCGTGAACGACGCGGGCACGATGGGCGCCGGCTATGGCGGCTACTTTACCAGCTCGACAGGTATCGGCGTCGCAGGCCGAAGCACCGCGCAAAGCACTGCCTCGAACCAGTTCACGCCGGGCGTTCATGGCTCGAGCCAGTTTGGGGCGGGGGTGCTGGGCACCAGTGACTCGGCCTTTGGGGTGGGCGTGTTCGGCAATGTGGCCACCGGAACGGGCGTGGTTGGATCGTCCGGCGGAGATGGCCTCGTCGGCACAGGTCTGGCCCACGGCGTGCGCGGCGTCACCACGGGCACGACCCAGGGCTCGGGCTATGGCGGGCTGTTCACCAGCTCGACCGGCATCGGCGTAGCGGGCCGTAGCACGGCGCTAACCACGGGTACGAACCAGTTTGCGCCGGGCGTGTATGGCTTTAGCCAGAACGGCGCCGGTGTTATGGGTGACGCAGGCACCGGCGGGGCCATCGCCGGACTCTTCCGAGGTAGTGTTCTCATTGACGGCGACCTGGTCGTCACCGGCAACAAGACGGGCTATGTGGTTGACATTGCGCGCAATGCCGGCGCAGAGCCGCTCGAGCTGGGCGATCTGGTCGTCGTGGTCGGCGTCACGGACCCCGTGCTGGGCGAGATCCCCGTGCCGCTGGTGGAGCGGGCCCAGGCCGAGGGCAGCACCGCCGTGATCGGCGTGGTCGCCGGGGCCTACGAGGCCGAGACGATCCTGGGCGACCCGCATGAACGGACGTCTGCGGACCAGGGCCAGTACGTCACCATCGTGACGCTGGGCTCGTTCTCGGGCATCAAGGTCGATGCCAGCTACGGCGCGATCCAGCCGGGCGACCTGTTGGTGTCGTCGGCGACGCCGGGCCATGCGATGCGGGCCGACAGCCCCGCCGTCGGGACCGTGATCGGCAAGGCGCTGGGCGGCCTCAACGAGGGCACCGGCATCATCCCCATCATGGTTACGCTACAGTAGGAGGGCGCCATGCGACGCATCATCATTCTGCTGATCGTCCTGGGGGCGCTGCTTCTGACGGGGGTCGCCGTGGCCCAGTCCTCCGCGTCATTCCGCCTGGAGCGATCCGTGATAGGCGGAGGCGGGGGTCGCTCTGCGTCGGCGAGCTATCGGATCGAGGGCACGATTGGCCAGGGTATCACCCAACCGAGCGGAGCAGGCAGCCCGACGTACCGCGTCTGGAGCGGCTTTTGGCCAGGGCTCTACAGGATCGAGTTGCCCCTGCACCGCCTGATCCATCTGCCGATCGGCATACGATAAAGGAGACGGGGGCATCCACGAAGGATGCCCCCGTCGGGGTGCAACGCCTCGCTTGTGCTCGACGTTGGGTGCCGCTGAGGATGAGCGCCGGCGGGGGAGGGCCGGCTCTCACCCTCAGGGCGCGGACACAGTCACCAGAGGGGAGAAAAGCTGCGGCAGACCGATGCCGGAGCGCGATAGACGACCGCTGGTTATAGCAATCTCCAACGGTGTCCAGGGGGATACGCGCGTCAGCACCAGTTCGACAGTATTGCCCTCCAGGGGTGCAACCATCGGCCGCGCCGCAAGCTCATAGGTAGCCCTACCCTCCGATAGGATTCGAGCCTCCACAACATACACCCCGTCGGGCTTGATGGAGGCAGGATGATAAGGTATCGCAAACGGCAACGAGATGGACCGGCCGGCTGTGGCGAGGGTCTGCCCGCCAAGCACGATTTCTTGCCCGTCAACCTGGCAGATCTCTTTGAGAAGTACCGTAAGGCTCGCATCGCCGGCAAGCGGAACGATCTGATGGTAGGAAACCGTCCCATCCAACGTCGCAATACTGACCGCCTGGATGTCATCAGAGGTCGGCGCCTGCGACAGGAGCGCAGGCACATCCCCGATGTAGGCGTCTGCTACCAGAATCACGAGCAAAGCGAATATAAAGAACAGGGGGCTGATGCGGTTCATGCAACGCCCTCCTTGAGCAGCGCTATCTGTAGAGTGCGCACGCAGTGTGCGATGATCATGCGGAACACAGCGCGTTCCTGAGAAACTCGGGCGGCCCCCCCTTGACCAGGAAGGCGTCGGCGCCCGCGGCCAGTGCGTCAACCAGGTAATCAATCTCGCCCGATAATATGATGATCTTGACGCCCGGCATTTCGCTCTTGATGCGGCGTGTGGCCTCGATGCCATTCATCACCGGCATCTGGACGTCCATGACAACGACGTCCGCCCGCATGTCGACCACCAGGCCTATCGCATCGCGCCCATTGACGGCCTCACCGACCCACTCGACCTCTGGTATCATGCGCAAGAAGGCATGAATCCCTTCGCGCGTGAGTCTCTGATCGTCAACGACAAGTACACGTTTCGGTATCAACACAGCCTCTGGCCTCTCTACCCTATTGCTAAACGGCTCTGGTCTTAACATAGCATCTGCGGCACTGTTTGCCATCACCCATAAGGGCGGTATCGGCAACAACTAAAGCAGGTACAAGATGTCCGGATCTG
>SKRJ01000151.1 GCA_007118555.1 Anaerolineae bacterium
ATCGTGATGCCCTCGGCCTGCTGCGACAGGAACTCGTGAACGACGGCCACGCTGAGGATCCGTTGCACGCTATCCTCCAGGGCCTGCCGTGTCTCTTCCATCTGGGCGCGCCGGCCCTCCATGCGCATGATGCTGGCA
The DNA here is from genome assembly GCA_007118555.1 of Anaerolineae bacterium. GTDB lineage: Bacteria > Chloroflexota > Anaerolineae > UBA1429 > UBA1429 > UBA1429. The sequence continues at coordinate 139 of SKRJ01000151.1, forward strand.
ATCACCTGCAGGTTGTTCTTGACCCGGTGATGCACCTCTCGCACGATGGCCATCTGGCTTTCGAGTTCACGCTGGGTCCTGACGGCCTCGGTGGCATCATGGATCAGCAAAAAGATGCCTCGCTGCCGCCATCTCTCGCGTGCGTCAGGCAGCAACCGCCGGCTCAGATGGCCCCAGGGCGACAGATCCTGCGAGATGATCGGGAGCACCTTGCGAATATAGAGCCCCCCACCCTCCTCACTCGACTCTTCAAAGGCCTCGCCCTCGCTCATGCCCTTTTGCACGATCTGATAGTCGACGGTGTGCAGATCGCTCACGTGTCGGTCCACGAGGCTGTCACGATACCCGAGGCCCCGATAGATCTCGGCGCAAACACCGCTCAGATAGCGAATCTGCCCCTCGGCATCCACATACATGATACCATCATGTTCGCGAAAGGGCGATAGTTCGTCCGCGACCTGCAGGCGGCCATGCAACACCATCCACATGAACTCGAGGAGCGCCTTGCGAAAGGATCTGGAGCGCCGGCGATGCCGCTCGTGGGCGAACCAATAGGCGTCTCGGGCGAGCATGGCAATCACCTGCCCGGCGTCATTGTGCACCGGCACAACCTGTCGCGCGACGCTGGCGCCCCTGACGTCCATCGCCGTGAGCCGATACGTCGTGCAATAGAGATCGCCAAACCTGCCAAGGACGTCCTCGGCCTCGGAGCGGCCGACCCGCTCATCCCGGTACAGGGTGGCTGAGGAATGTGGACGCGCCTGCGAGCGTATCGTGACCTGACCCGGCGCCTCGAGGACGTACAACAAGAGATCCGCTCGACTGAGATCGGCCAGCATGGGTAGATCCGACGCGATCTTGTCGAGCAGCGCAATATCACTCTGACTCAGGTCGTCCTGGGAAACCATTGACCCACGCCTCATAGTTTCGGCATTATAGCATAGGATCCTGTGCATGGATAATCGCAGATGCAGGTCGGGTTCACTCGGTTGTTTCTCATTGTATAATACTGGTATGCTCTTGTTGGCGCACAGACAGTCGCGCTATGGAACATGCGCAGCCTGCAATTGTCGCCCGTAGGCGAGCCTGTTATAATCGTCATAGATAGCGACGTATGTATCGCCATAGAACGGGTCACAATCGAATGCTACGGCATGATGCCGCAGCATCGCGCGGCGCTGTGCCGAGGTGACGGCCGGCCGGATATCGGTATCGGTTGCAAGAGAAACCAGAACGGGAGGTTGGGTCAGTGCTGTACAACTTTGAGTATCCGGAAAAGCTCAAGATCGCCTATATCGGGGCCGGGGAACACTCGATTCGTAACATCCTGCCCACGTTCCAGTATGCGCCCATCGAGCTTGTCGCCCTGGCTGACCACAACACAGAGCGGGGCCTGGCCGTCGCCCGCATGTTTGGCGCCCGGCGCTTTTACCCCAACCACAAGGCGCTCCTGGCCAAAGAGACCGAGCTGGACGCCGCCATGATCGTCGTGGGCCCCGATGAAGAGGGGCGCCCCCGCTATCCCGAGCTGGCCGCCGAGACGCTCACCGCCGGCCTGCACACCTGGATCGATGCGCCGCCCTGCCTCAGCGCCTCCCAAGTATCCACCTTTACCAACGCCTGCATCAAGCGTCACAAGTATCTCGCCGTGGGCTTTCGACGTCGCTTTTCCCCGGGCTATGCCAAGGCTGCCGAGCTGCTGGAGCAAGAGGCCCTGGGACAGATCAACTCGTACTCGTTTCGTTTCCCGTTGCGGATGCCTGACGCACCTCAGCGGCGTACGGAAGAGGGGATGGCGCCGTTCCTGCCTTTTACCTCGGTGATGGCGTTGCTCCTGAACCTGTTTGGAGAGGCCGAGGGCGTCAGCTATGTGCGCAACGAGCGCACCGGCGCCACCGCCATGCAGATGCTCCACCGCAACGGCGTCGTCGGCAGCTTGCAACTCACCGTCGGGCAGTCTACCAGCGCGCCCCAGGAGCGCCTGGAGATCACCGGCACCGGCCACAGCCTCTTTGTCGATGGCGGCGTGCGTGTGGCCCTTTATCGCACGGATAGCTCGTTGAACCCCCAGGAACAGGGCCGCCAGGATAGCTTTGTGCGCGGCGGTGAGGACGATGCGCCCCTTTTCTGGGAGCCCCGCCATGACGCCCTGGAACCGGCCACCCACCATATCGCCCTCAGCGGCTATCTGGGCAGTGTCAAGGTGTTTGCCGAGCGGTTGTTGGCCGATGAGCCTCCCAAGTATGGCACGCTGGTGGACGTCTTGCATGTGATGACGGTGATCGACCGCATCCGCAAGGCCAAAGAGCGAGATTGGACCATTATCTAGCCACACGCCCAAAGAAGGGAACCATACCATGACACAGCAGTCAATCGAGCTCGGGATCTGTGTGACACCGGAACAAGCTCCTCTCGTGGCCGCGCACTATGACTATCTGGAGCTCGCGCTCTCGACCGCGCTGGACCCGCTGGTGGACGATGCGACCTTTGCCTCCACCATGGCATCGCTCATGAACCTGCCCCTGCCTGTGCGGGCCTGCAACAACTTTGTGAATCCCCGGGTGCGCCTGGTGGGCCCCGAGGTCGACTGGCACCTCATCGAGCGCTATATCCGTCGGGGCTTTGCGCGGGCCGAGGCGCTGGGCGTCGAACTGATCGTCTTTGGCAGCGGGGGCGCCCGCATGGTGCCCGAAGGCACCTCTCGCGAGGAGGCCTGGCTGCAGTTGGTGAGCTTTTGCCAGCACTGCTCCGATCACGCCTACCCCGGCCTGGTGCTGGCCATCGAGCCGCTGAATCAGGGCGAATGCAACATCATCAACAGCTACGAAGAGGGCGTGGCCCTCGCTCGCGATGTGGACCGCACGAACGTCCAGGTGCTGGCCGACATCTACCATTTTGAGGTCGAGTCCGAGCCGGTGGAGGACATCAGCGAGGGCTCGGAGCTGCTGGCCCACGTGCATCTGGCCGATAGCGGCCGCCTCTATCCGGGGAGCGGCAGCTATCCCCTGCGAGAGTGGTTCGAGCTGCTCCACGAGCTGGGCTATGACCAGCGCGCATCGGTCGAGTGCACCTGGGGCGACGATTTTGCCGCCGAGGCGCAGGCTGCGGCCGAGTTCCTGCGCCCCCTCACGCGCGGCGAGTTCTAGGCATCGTTTGATGTATCCACAGGGG
>SKRJ01000172.1 GCA_007118555.1 Anaerolineae bacterium
GACGAGATGGTGGCCGATCTGCCATACCTCCTGCCCCGCCTGCTGGCAGACCACGGGCCGACGCCCTTTTTTGGCCATTACACAATAGACGCATCCGGCGAGATGCGTTACGAGTTCACAGACCCCCCAATCGAGTCGCACGAGGAGGTATAGAGATGCAACATGTGAGAGAGCAGGATCAGACCTATCGGGATGGAGACAGCGGCGTCAAGTATCTGATGCGCGGGCCTCGCATCGACTGGGGCATCATCCTGATCAGGCCGGGCGAGGCCCTGGGCGGCCACTATCATGAGCAGGTGGAAGAGACCTTTTACGTCGTCGAGGGCCAGGGAACCATGCTGGTGAACGGCCAGGAGCACGCCATGGCGCCCGGCGACGTGTATCGGATGGAGCCGCAGGATCAGCATGACATCCGCGCACACGCCGATGCGCCCCTCAAACTGATCTTTATCAAATGCCCCTATGCGCCGGACGACAAGGTCAATCTGTAAGGCGTGGCGCGGTCAGCTTTCGGCGAGATCAAAGGGAGCGACCTCGAGCACGTGGCTGTGCAGCCGCCCGTTTGTCGCCAGCCAATCGCGCTGTTGGAGATCCGGGGCACGTCCGTCCATGCCGGTGATCTTGCCGCCGGCCTCTTGGATCAGCAGCATCCCGGCCGCCACATCCCACGGCGATAGCGTGTACTGGTAGTAGAGATCGGCCCAGCCCGCGGCGATATAGCACAGGGAGAGAGCGGCGCACCCCGTGGAGCGCACGGCGCTGGTCAACGGCAACAGATTCTGCAGGGCGCGTCCGCTCTTTATGCGACAATCTTGCTCGCGGGGCCAATCCAGCAGCACGATGGCGCCTGTGAGATTCTCCTCGTCGCTCACCTGCAGGCGATCCTCGTTGAGATAGGCCCCCTGCCCGCGCTGGGCATAAAAGAGCTGGTCACGCAGTGGGTCATAGACCGCGCCACAGACGAGCTCCCCGGCCTGGGCCATGGCGATAGAGACACAAAAGGACGGGAGACCGCGGGCAAAGTTGGTCGTACCGTCCAGCGGATCGATGTACCAACTGGGGCGCTCCGGGTGGGCCGTGCGATGGCCGTATCTTTCCTCCGAGATGATCCAGGCATCGGGACAGCCTGCGAGGATCTCTTTGATGATCAGATCCTCAGCGGCCAGATCGGCCTGCGTCACGATATCCCGCTCCCCCTTGACCTGGATCTCATGGGAGCCGCGGTACATCTCCAGAATCACCTGTCCGGCCTTGCGGGCCGCGCGCGTGGCGATTTCGATCAAGGCTGTCTCCTCTCAACGAGTGTAGGCCGGTCGATTGTAGGGCAGAGCAAGTTGAGCGTCAAACGGGTCCAACAGATTACGACGGCCCCACAGCCAACACAGCGGGCGGCAGGCGGGATCCGCCGCATAGTGGGCCGCGTCCCGGCGTCCCCGCGCTAGACGATCCCGCCCGCCGATAGTATAATCACCGGGCCAGTTTCCTGCAGCTTGATGCCCGTCGCCTGTCCAGCGGTGATGGGCTTGGTTCCGTGCTAGATCGGAGGCGCCAATGTCCGAACTCAAAGCCCTGCATGAGCAGATCCGGGTATGTCCCCTTTGTCGTTTGAGCGAGTCGCGCAACCATGCCGTCCCGGGTGACGGGTCACCCAACGCCGCCATTATGCTTGTGGGCGAGGCGCCGGGCTTTCACGAAAATGAGCAGGGCCTGCCCTTTGTGGGGGCCGCCGGTCGCTTCTTGGAGCAGTTGCTTGCCAGTATCAACCTGAGTCGCGACCAGGTCTTTATCACCAACATCGTCAAGTGCCGCCCCCCTGACAATCGCGACCCCCAGAAGGACGAGATCGAGGCCTGCAGCGGGTATCTCGAGCGCCAGATCGAACTCGTTGCGCCCAAGCTCATTGTGACGCTGGGGCGCTTTTCGATGCAGTTGGCCTACACGGGTGTCACCATCAGCAAGGTGCATGGCCAGCCCAAGCGCGTGGGTGATGTTGTGTATGTACCCATGTTCCACCCGGCAGCCGCTCTGCATCAAGCGCGCTATCGCTCGTTGATCGAGCAGGACTTTGCCAAGATTCCCGAGATTCTTTCTGGTCTGCAAAGCGCCGGCAATGGCAGTGGGGGCGAGACACCGCCCGAACAGTTATCGCTATTCTGACCAGGGGGGCATCTTGAGTAACGGCAAACTTCGTATTCTTGCACTGGGCGGCCTGGGAGAAATCGGTCGCAACATGATGGTTCTGGAGTATGGCGACGATCTGCTGATCGTTGATGCAGGGCTCATGTTCCCGGAAAACGATATGCTGGGCGTCGACATTATCCTGCCCGATATGACCTATGTCTTTGACAACGCCGAACGCGTGCGCGGCATCATCATCACTCATGGCCACGAGGACCACATCGGCGCGCTCCCCTATCTGCTGGCCCAAGTAAACGCCCCTGTGTATGCCACGGCCCTCACTCTGGGCTTGATCCAGGTCAAGCTCCCCGATGCACAGGTGCGACACGCCGATATGCACACCGTCGCTCCTGGCGAGGAGCGCGAGATCGGCCCCTTTCGTGTGGCCTTTTTCCACGTCAGCCATAGCATCCCCGACGGCGTGGGTCTGGCGATCTACACGCCGGTGGGCCTGATCGTGCATTCGGGCGATTTCAAGTTCGACCACAGCCCTGTGGATGGCAGGCGCACCGATTTTGCCAAGCTGGCCGAGCTGGGCGGCCAGTGCGTCCTGCTGCTTCTCTCGGACAGCACCAATGCCGAGCAGGCCGGCTATACGCCCTCGGAGAGCGCCCTGGGAGAAACCCTGGCCCGCATCATCTATGAGGCCCCCGGGCGTGTCATCGTGGCCTCTTTTGCGTCCAACATCTCTCGCATCCAGCAGGTGATCGATGCCTCGGTGCGTTGCGGGCGGCGCGTGGCCATCGTGGGGCGCAGCATGGTGCGCAATGTGAACGTGGCCCGCAAGCTGGGCTATCTGAATGTGGACGAGGAGATGCTGTTACCCGTACAGCAGATCGAGAATCTGCCTCCGCATCGGGTCACCATCCTGTGCACCGGCAGCCAGGGCGAACCGACGTCGGCCCTGGTACGCATGGGCCGCGACCAGTATCGCTCGGTGAGCGTTGGGAAGGGGGATACGGTCATTGTCTCGGCGGCCCCCATCCCCGGCAACGAAGAGTTTGTCAACCGCACGCTGGACGCACTCTTTCGCTTGGGCGCCGACGTCTACTATGACGAGGTGCTGGACGTGCATGTCTCGGGGCATGCCAGCCAGGAAGAGCAAAAGATGCTGCTCAACCTGATCCGGCC
>SKRJ01000475.1 GCA_007118555.1 Anaerolineae bacterium
GGCATAGAACAGGTACTCCCAGATGGGGTAGCGCGGGCTGCCGTGGGCCAGGGTGATCTCGTCGATGGTGCGCGTCTCGGGCAGCGCCTCCAGGTACTGGCGGCCCTCGTCCGAGAGCTGCTCCCGCGTCCACAGGTTGGCCGTGCGGGCGTCATTGTTGAAATCGTCGAGGTTGAGGCGCCCCAGGACGCCCCAGTCGTGGTTGCCGGGTATCGACAGATGCTCGTAGGAGCGGATGCTGGCGAGGCAGGCGTTGGGCTCGGGGCCATAGCCGACGATATCGCCCAACGACCAGAGGGCATCAAAGGGCCCCGCGTCGTCCAGGACGGCGTTCAGGGCGACAAGGTTGGAATGTATATCGGATACGACCAGTACACGCATGTGCGACTCCCTTCGGCGGCCAGCATACGGCCAGTGTAGCACACAGCAAACGGGCTGCGCAAACGATCCGGCGTCCTGGTCGAGGGCTGTGTTGTCGTTGACCCTGTTGACCCTCGGCGGTAGAATGCCCGGCAAACGAGCCAAGCAGGAGGCAAGCACGATGGCCGAGATCGTCTGTGTGGGAGAGGCCCTGGTCGAGATCATGCGCACGGAGCGCGATCGCCCGCTGGATCGTGCGGCGCCCCTCAGCGGCCCCTATCCCAGCGGTGCGCCCGCTATCTCGGCCTCGTGCGCGGCCCGCCTGGGCGCCAGCGTGGGGTTCGTGGGCACGGTAGGCGACGATGCCTTTGGCGCCTGCGTTCGCGACCGGCTCTTGGCCGACGGCATCGACTGCGCCGCTCTGGCCAGCGACCCCGAGCGCCTCACGGCCATTGCCTTTGTGGCCTATCGCTCGGACGGTGGCCGCGACTTTGTCTTTCATCTGGCCCATTCGGCGGCGGCCCAGGTTCACATCGAGCAGGTGCCATCCGGCTATCTGGACGGCGTGCGCTACCTGCACATCATGGGGTCGTCCCTCAGCGCCAGCGATTCCCTGCGCGAGACCTGCTATGCCCTGGCGGAGCTCGTGCACGGGGCGGGCGGCGCGATCAGCCTGGACCCCAACCTCCGGCCCGAGCTGATGCCCGTCGACCGCATCCGCGATGTGTGCGCCCCCATCGTCGAGCGGGCCCGCATCGTGATGCCCAGCGGCGAGGAGTTGCTGACGCTGACCGGGGCGGCCACGCCCGAGGAGGGGGCGCAGCACCTCTTGGACCAGGGCGTCGAAATCGTGGCCCTCAAGCGCGGCGAGCTCGGCTCGACCCTGTACACCGCCGAGGGCGCCCTTGACATTCCGCCCTACACCGTGGAGGAGGTGGACCCCACCGGCGCGGGAGACAGCTACGATGCGGCGCTGCTGGTGGGGCTGTCCGAGGGGTGGGGGCTGTACAAGGCCGGGCTGTTCGCCAATGCGGTGGGCGCCTTGGCCACCACGCGCCTCGGCCCCATGGAGGCCCTCTACTCGCGCGATGAGGTGCTGCGGTTCATGGCCGGGCAGGGGCGTCCCCTGCCATAGGCTCGGGCGTCGGCAGTTCGTCGGGGTCGCCGACATGGGCGGTCACGCCCAGGGCCGACGCGAGGTGCGCCGCCAGACGCTGGCCGACCTGGCCCACGGTGGGCGCTCGGTCCAGCTCCAGCGCCATGCTGGTAACGCCGCCGTCACGGATGCCACAGGGGACGATCAGGCCCCAGTGCGCCATGTCGGGCGCCACGTTCAGGGCCAGGCCGTGCATCGTGATGCCTCGCCGGACGCGCACGCCCAGGGCCGCGATCTTGTTGTGCCCCACCCAGACGCCGATCAGCCTGTCGCGACGGCCCGCCGCAATGCCGTACTCGGCCAGCGTCGCGATGATGACCTCTTCCAGCAGGTGCATATAGTCGCTGGCGCCCAGGCCGTGGTCGCGCAAGCGCAGGATCGGGTACACCACCAGTTGGCCCGGGCCGTGGTAGGTGACGTCTCCGCCCCGCTCGACCCGGTGCACGGCAATGCCCCTTTGGGCCAGCTCGCTCTCGCTCACCAGGATATGGGACGTATCCGCCCGGCGCCCCAGCGTCAGCACAGGCTGGTGCTCCAAGAAGAGGGCCAGATCGCCGATCTGGTCGGTGCGACGTTGCTCCACCAGCTCCCGCTGCAGGCGGTGGGCGGGGCCGTAGGGGATCAGGCCCAGCTCGTAGAGAGTCAGCGGTTGAGCCATGTCAGCCGAGCTGATCGCCGACGCAATCGGGCCGCCCGCAGACAAAGGCATCCGTGTCCATCGGCTTTTTGCCCGGTGGCTGGACCATCTCTAGCAGAAGCAGGCCCTCGCCGGTGCCCACGGCCAGCCCCTCTTCCAACACCGTGATAGAACCGGGGAGCAAGTTGGCGCTCTGGTCCGCCAGCGGACGAGCCTGGAGGATGCGGAGGCGCTCGCCGCGCCACAGGGTGTGTGCGCCCGGCCAGGGCGTCATGGCGCGGATGTGGCGGTCGATGGCGTCTGCGCTCATCGTCCAATCGATGAGGCCTTCTGCTTTGTCGATCTGCGGCGCATAGGTCGCCAGGGCGTCATCCTGGGGGATGGGCGTAATCTCGGACGCGAGCCATGCCGGCAGGCGGTCGATGAGCAGCTCGGCGGCCAGTACGCCCAGCCGGGCGGTAAGAGTGGCCCGGGTGTCGTCTTTGCGGATGGGGGTCGCGCTCTGGGCCAGGATGGGGCCGGTGTCCAGACCCGCTTCGGTGAGCATCAACGTCACGCCCGTTTCCCTGTCGCCGGCGCGGATGGCGGCCGCCACGGGGGCAGCCCCTCGCCAGCGGGGCAATAGCGAGGCGTGCAGGCCGATGACGCCGTGGGGCGGGATCTCGAGCACGTTGGTCCGCAGAATCTGGCCATACGCCGCCAGTACGAACAGGTCGGCCTCGGCGTCGTGCAGGGCCGCCAGGGTTTCGGTGTGCCGTGACAGCCGCTCGGGCTGGTACACCGCGATTCCGTGGGCCTCGGCCACGACCTTGATCGGCGGCTTGACCAGGGTACGGCGGCCACGTCCGGTGTAACGGTCGGGCTGGGTCACGACCGCCACCACGGTATGCTGGGCGATCAACGCCTCCAGCGCCGGTACGCCATAGTCCGGGGTGCCCAAAAAGACGACGCGTGCCATGCTGCTCCCTTCTGCTTGTCTATCCCCATTCTAGCACACCCCACATCGTGCGGCCAGACGGCAGACCGCTACATGTAGGGCAGTGACAAAGTCATGCTTATAGTAAGTTGCCCCGATGATCGAATGCACCTTCAATCCTCTGGGCGAACACAAGGTTCGCACCCTACAAGACAGCACCGTGCCGTCACACACTTA